>JBEIOW010000520.1:0-2083 GCA_040377385.1 Bacteriovoracaceae bacterium
ACCAAATTGGAGCTGATTTTTCCGATCCACTAGGCCAGGTTTTCTGGACGCGCGATCACATCGACTGTGCAGCCCGCGACTTTTTCTAAAAGTCCTGTGTAGTGATCCTTTTCCTGGTGATCTCCTTCGATCAGGAGCACCTTGTAGACCGTCCGGCTCATGCCGACTCATTCTCCGCGAGGTCGATGCCTGAGGCCTCGTCAGATTCCTCGGGCAGGCCCTCTTGGAGCTCGTCTTCAAGCGACACCCCGTCCTCGTCTGCCTCGTCTGACTCTTCTTCGAAGACTGGCACCGGAGCATTGTCGAGCAAGCCCCCCGCGACTCGCACGGCCTGGAGCGCGCGTGAGAACCGTTCACGGAGCTTGTGGGAGTTTTCTTTTTCGCGCGTGTACTGGTCCTGCAGGAGGTCCATATTGAATTCCAACAGATCCATCTTGCGCTTGAGCTCGATGATCTTGTTCTCACGAGCGCCAATCAGTGCCTCAGAGTCACGGCGCATGATCTCGAGGCGATTCTCGAGCTCTTTCTCGCGAATTCGGATTTTCCGGATATCCATCCGGACGCGCTCTTTTAGGCGCTCGGCTTCTAAGGTCGCATCCTTCACGCGATGCTCAAGCACGCGAACACGATCGGATTTCGCCTTGCCCTGAAACCGGATTTCCTCGATTTCGTTGCGGATGGCCTCGAGCGCGACTTCTTTCTCTTTCTCGAACTCCTGGATGCGGAGCGACTGCTCTTCCAGCTTATGACGATTCTCCTCACCCTGGGCGCGTTCCTTCTTCAGTGTCTCTTCGAGGGACGCGATCTGTTCGCGCGCGGTCTTGAGCTGCGCGGAAAGCGCGGCGACGTCCTGCTCGCGAAGCTCCAGGAATTTTCGGATCGTATCTTCATCGGGCGTATTGGCGGCGCCGCCCGGAACCACCGCGTCCCCGAGCGGGATGATCGGATCATAGGATGCAGCCTTGGGCGCCAAATTCATCTTCGTGCCGGAACCCGCCCCGAAGAGATACGGCATTTCACGCGCGAGGAGCTCTTGCTCGATCTCGCTTCGAATCTTCTGCTCTTGATCAGAAGCGTTCACCAGCTCCGACTGCGCTCGCTCCTCCTGCTGCAGGGGCGAATCATCGAGCAGCGTTTTGTACATCGACTTGCGATCGAAGATGCTGTCGGGGTCTTCCGCCCGATCGCCGCTACGCACGCGCGTCCCTTCTAAGAGACGATCCAGCTCTGCATCAGACTCGGATGCCTTCGCTTGCTCGTCGGCGCCTTCTTTCGCCGTCTTTTGAATCGCACGAAGCAGCCGATCGGCTTCGCTCGAGAGCGAATCCTTGGTTTTCTTCTTCGCGCTCTTCTTCTTGGTCGTGGTTTTGGTCGCGTCGCCTTCTTCAGACGTGCCATCCAGCTGAATACCCGTCGCCGACTCAGACTCCGCCTCTAAAGCCGGCTCGCCGGCGATTTCTGGCATTTCGAGCATGATCGAGCCAGGCGCGGAGACAGTGCCTCCAGCCGACATGGGCTCCAGGCCCATCTCCTCAAGGACGAGTTCGCCGAGACCATTTTCGTTTTCGCCCACGCTGAACTCAGCGGGTGCGCGGACACTTTCCAAAGGTTTAACGGTGGGTGCACCGTCCGGAGCGTAGAGCGCATTCCCGAACATTTTCTCCATCGTCGAAAGCAGGCTCTCAAACGCACACGGGAATTTCAGATAGCCGTGCGCGCCGAAAGCCGAAGACTGATGATCAGTGAAGTCTTTTGCCCCCCACTGACCCGAGGTCAGGACGTAGGGAAGATCACTTTGATCCGGATCTTGGCGAAATTTCTTGATGAACTCGAGTCCCGGTTCGCCCACGCCCCCATCAACGGGCTCGCGATGAATGATCGCAAGCTCGATCGTTCGGCCATGGACTCGCAACGCTTCCATCGCTTCAGCTGGGTGGGAGGCAAGGATCACCCCGAAGCCCTTCTCACGAAGTGACCTCACCAGCTGATGCTGTGCGTCGACGAGAGGATTCAGAAATAGAATCTTCATCACCTGACTCATCGGTGGATTGGCCTGGCGAATTGACTCGGATTTTCAGAAAGG
>JBEIOW010000130.1:0-6089 GCA_040377385.1 Bacteriovoracaceae bacterium
AAACATGGACTCCCTCAACTCCGATCAGCGGTTGAGACGGTCTACAAATCTCTTTCGAATCAATGAATTAGGACTGATTCTTGAGGTTTTTTCGCATTGCAAAATATTCGTCTTTATATCCGACTTTTTTGATAATCTAATAGATAGGAAGAGGGCCTCCCCCTCCGAGGTAGAACGTATGCTGCAAGCTGCCCAACCCCGTGCCCAGTCTGCAAAGAAGAAAGCGGATCGATCGCGTTCCCGCGTGCAGATCCACCTGCATCGCGTGCGCGGGGAGATGAAACTGATCTCCAGTCCGGAAGTCGCGGAACTGATTCAGTGCCGGGTCATCCTGAACGATCTCAGCGAAACGGGGGTCGGACTCTTTGCCGAAAAGCCCCTCGCCAGTAACCAAGAAGTTGATCTTCTCATCGAGCTCCCTCAAGGCCCGATGCCTCTGCGTGCGCGCGCCGTTTGGTGCCACGAGCAAACCCATCGCGGCCACATCGTGTCGCAGCCTCTGTTCGGCTACCGGATTGGTCTGCAGTTCGTCTTCGCTAATCCGGATGAAGAGAAGCGCGTGGCCGCGCTCGTGCAGTCGATCGGTAAAGCGCCTTCGCCTGCGACCACCCTCCCGGGCTCGGCGCCCGTCCAAGCCGCAGCACCGGCCGAAACCGTCGCCGCTGCACCTGATGCTGCACCTCCAGCTGCGCCCGATCCTGCGCTCGTCGCTTCGCCGGCAGTGGCCGCGGAAGCTCCGGCAGCTCCTGTTGAAGAGCCAAAGCCCCCTCAAGCTTAATTGAGATTCGCCAAAAAACCGACGCCGCGCTGCGGGGCGGCGGGTCTTTGCACGCCTCTTCTCCTAGAATGATGACTGGGTGAGGGTTCTGAATGGAAAAGCACGGATGGCTTTTCCTCCGGTCGATGGCGAGCGCCATGGATCAGCGAGCGACGCGCAAGCCTCGTTCTCATGGAGGAGCTGGGTTCTTATTTGGCCTCGTGATCGGCGCGATGGGCCTTTGCGTCTCTCCACAAGCTGCGGAGCTTTCGGCGGCTCCTCTCCTGCCTAAGGGCGCTTTGCCCGCCGGCTACGTCGCCATCCCGATCAAAACGGCGTGGATTCTCGCGCCCGGGAAAAACTCCGCGATCGAAAGCATTCGACTCACGGGTGAATGGGATCTCGTGATGAACGGTACGTTCTACGATGCCTCCTTCCGCCCGGTGGGCACCGTCTATCACTCCCGCAAGGAAGTCGCAGCGGGCATCGGGAAAGCCCGGCGCAGGGGCGCAGTCGCGGTGCTGGCCGATGGCAGCCTCCGTCTCTGTCTCCAACCCGAAGAAACCGGACCGGAAGCACTCCAGGCCGCGTGCGCGCGTGGCGAGGCTCCGATCAGCGGGTTCTTAGGCGGCGGAGCACTGCTGCTCAAGGACCGCGTGGCTACTTCCAGCGATCATCTTTACCGAGTCCAACGATTCGACAATGGCGGCCAGGGGCTCGACGCGGATCAATTCCGAAAAACCACACACTCTCTCATCGCACTCTACCCAGGAGGCACTCCCTACGCGATCGCCGCGCTCAACAAGAACGGGCGCGAGATGCAGCGAGACTTGATCCATGCGGGCTTTCTCACGGCCGTGATGCTGGATGGGGGGAGCGGGTTTCACTTCCGTACTCCCGCGAAGACCTACGGGAAGAATAGAAATCCAACGGGCCTGCTGATCCAAACGCATTGACCCTTTCCATGCCATTGCTCAAACCCAAGCGGCGATGATTTTTCAATCGTTTCAATAGGCTCCGTCAGGCTGAGGCAGACGGACAGGCGCTAGTCGTGGCTATGCCGCGACTCCGAGTCCACATCTTCCCCGCTGTGCCGAAAGCGACACAGTTACGGCCGCGCAATTCTCATCCGATACTTAAATATAATGGGAATAGCTCATCGGGGAATCCTCAGTATCGTGCTCCTGCTGTCTCTTTCGGCGGCCTCGTGTCTGCCGGGCGAGAACAAGCGCGTAACGGCGGGGTCCCGCGATTCCAAACTCAGTTCTAATCCAAGCAATCCTGGCGGATCTGCAACCGGATCTGGCAGCGGGTCGGGCGGCGGCGGCACTGGATCGGACACCGGAACCGGTACAGGTACAGGTACGGGCACTGGAACGGGAACCGGCACGGGCGGTGGCGGCAGTGGCGGAGGCGGAGGAAGTGCTCCGCGCGCACCCACCGATCTGAAAGCGACCGCAGAACCCAAGCAAATCACGCTTCGCTGGACGCTCGATGCGACCGCGACTCAGTACCTCGTCTATCGCAAACACAGTGGACAAAACTTCGCGCTCCTCACGACCTTAGGCGCAGTGGCGCAATATATCGATACCGCCGTGACGACTGACGTCGAGTACACGTACGAAGTCGCAGCAAAAAATACCTACGGGCAGAGCGGCCGATCCAACACCGTCTTTGCTACGCCACCTCTCCCGGCACCGACCGGACTCAAGGCCGCCCCGAAGGACAAAAAGGTCGAGTTCACCTGGAACGCCGTCGCCACGGCCCGGGACTATCAGCTTTGCGCGACCGCGCCTGGGTTCAGCCAATGCTACGGTGGCGCGACCTCGACCTCGAGCGGACTTTCGCTTGTGGCGGCGCCCCTTCAAAATGGAGTCACCTATTCCTTCACGGTCGCCGCGGTTAGCCCAAGCGGGATCGATGGCGTGCCGAGCGCCGCCGTAACGACCACGCCTCAGCCCGCGCCGCCTGCGCCCACCGTCACGAGTCGTGCGGCGACCGACCGGATTCTCCTCCAATGGACCCCGCACTCATCGGCGACGCAGTACCTGATCTATCGATCGACTTCCGGGCAGCCCACTCTTTACGCGACCCTGGGCGCCGTGGGCTCTTACGCGGACACCGCCGTCAGCGTGGGCACTCCCTACCAGTACGCCGTCGCCGCCAAGAATGCGTACGGGGAGAACCTCAGTGTGCTTCTTCCGAATCGCCTGATCCCGCCGCCCCCGACGGGACTGCAGGCGACCGCGGGCAATGCGTCCGTCAAGCTCGTCTGGAGCGCTTACTCGCTTTCGAGCTCATCGCCGCCGCGGTACCGGATTGAACGATCGGACCATTCTACCGGCCCCTACACCGCGATTGCGACAACGAGCGGGCTTGAGCATTCCATCTCCAGTCTGACGAACGGAAAGACCTACTTCTTCCGCGTCGGTACGGAATTCACCACCGGTGATCAAGGACCCGGCGGCTCGCCGGTCTCGGTCACTCCCGGGTTGGCACCCGCCGCGCCCCAAAACGTGATCGCGACTTCGGGGGTCGGAAAGATCAAGATCACTTGGAGCGCATCAGAAGGTGCGACCTCGTACTCCGTCGTCGGTACTGCCGGAAACGTCGTCGAGTGCAGCTCACCTACGCAGACCACGACGACTTGCCTGGATGCGCGCGCGCCTGCGGGCGTCGCTCAGTACTACGAAGTCTACGCGCACAACTCCGCCGGTAAAAGCGGCGCCGGAAGAACGAACCAGAGCGCAACTCGTTACGACTTTGCACTCACCTACGCCAAGGACGCGTACTCGTGGCAAGTCGGAACAGCGATCGATCCTCCGATCACTCCGACCTCAACCTCAGGCCTCGCGATCAGCGAGTGCAAGGCGACTCCCAATCTACCCGCCGGAATCGAGCTCAGTTCTAAATGCACGCTCTTCGGAAAAGCGAATTTCATCACGCCAGCCAGTAACTACGAATTCATCGCCAAGTCCGACACAGGTAAGCTCGGCTTCGTCTCGGTACGACTCGAGGTGACGCCTCCTCCACCGCTCGTCTCCTATCCCAGCTCGGAACTTCTTTTCTCCGTCGGGGAAAACTCCACCATCGAAGCCAAGAATACGGGCGGCGCGATTGAGTCCTGCACGATCACGCCCGCGCTTCCATCCGGAATCACGCTGGGCGCCGACTGCAAGCTGAGCGGGACTCCGAGTACCGAAAAATCCTCCAGCACCTGGACACTGACCGTGAAGAACGTCGGCGGCACGCAGACGCTGAGCCTGCGCATCGCAGTGCTTGCGCGCGCTCTGATCGCCGAGACGCAGGTCTTTGGTGAGTCGCAGGCCATCCTACGCGCGACGAACGGGAAGCTGTATCTTGCCCAAGGATCGAACAAACCCCTGGATCTTCAATCGCGAGCGAAATCGCTTGAGCGCGGATCGTTCCACGCCGACCACCTCATCCAATGCTGGATTGACCTCGGCGACCGAGTCAAGTGCCGCGGACATGGGAAACATGGAGAGCTCGGCGATGGGACCACGACCTACTCCAACTACCCAATGGAACCCGCCTTAGAAGCGGATGAGAAGGTGACTTTTCTCGCAGGCAGCTTACGCACAGAAACCTGGAAAGACGACACTTCGGGAATCTGCGTGATCACCAACAAGAAAAAGGTGAAGTGCTGGGGCGGACATCGACCTTGGTACAGCAGTTCCACCTCATCAAGACCGAGCGAGTTTCCCAACCTTCCCGCAAACGATCCGCCTTTAGAAGTCGCCCCTGCATCCAACTTCTATTGCGTACGGCTGACTTCAGGAAAGGTAAAATGCGTTGGCACCTACTACAACGATGGCCTCTCGGAGCAAGTTCCGGCTGAAATCCCCCTTCCGAGCGGCAGCCGCGCAACCTCTATCCAGGCTTCCGGGTTCCAAGCATGCGCGTTGCTCAACGACGGCCGCATCTATTGCTGGGGAGGATTTAACAATGATGGAGAACTCGGTACCGGACAGCGGGACTCGAGCACTCGGGCGCTGGTTAAGTTAGAGTCCGGAGAGAAGGCGGTCCAGCTTGTCCTCCCTCCCGCCCTTGGGGAAATTGAAAGAAATAGTTGCGCAATTCTTAGCTCGGGACGGATCAAGTGCTGGGGCGCGAACGGGGGCGGCTTACTCGGAACCTCCAACAGCGAAGCGATCGGACCGCTTGCGATCCCGCTCACCGGTACAGTGAAATCCGCGAAACTGAATCCGGCTTCCATCTGGTCGAATGGCGGATATTTAACGGCTTGCGCCGTGATGACGAGCGGCGAAGTTTTCTGCTGGGGTAACAACTCCCGTGCCCTCGTGGGCGCCTACCCCAATGTTGAGCGTGCACAAGACGACTATATCCCGAGCCCCCGAAAAATCGCGGGCATTACGGCTGCCACTCAGCTCTCGATCGACGTCAATCGAGCCTGCGTGACTTCGGGCCCAGCCGACGCACCCAAAAGCTACTGCTGGGGCAGCGATCGAAGCGATTTACCCCTGGGTACTGGAGAACGTTACGACGATTCTTTCGGTCCACAGTACGTCGCCAATATCACCACGACGCGCGAGCTCAATAGCACCGCCGACTGCGCGATCCTCGCCGACGGTAGCGCTCGGTGCTGGGGAAGCAACACGGGCGGCATGACTGGTTCAGGATTGCGGTCGCGCTTCTTTGAAGGATTCGCAACGCCCGTCCGGGTGAAGTTACCTGCAGGCACCTCGGTCGATCAGCTGGTGCGCAACAACACGATCTACAAAGGTGCCCTGATCACCACTCGCGGAGAACTCGGCACCTGGGGATACGGATACAACCCGTCGGGCGACTGGTTCTGGACCGGTTCGGCTTCCTCTCCAGTACCCTCCTTGGGGCCGTCGGGGAAGAAGTACCTCCGCCTCTTCTCGGTAAAAGATAGTTCATCCTCGATCGAGTTGATCTGCGCTTCCAACGAGGCTCCGACACTTGGATGCGTTGGCGATATCTACTGGGCCCGCAATGGGGGTCCTACGAGCTATGCTCTCGCCGTCGCCGAGGAAGTCATCGACGTCGTTTTGCATCCCGGAAAGGTCGCCTGCACTCTTCACAAATCGGGTCAGGTCAGCTGTAGCAAAGGACCGGAGGCGAAGATCATCCCTCTCACTACTGGGCAGACCCGGGTGCAATCGCTTCTGGGAAATGACTGCGCACTGCTCACCAACGGAAAAGTCAGATGCTGGAAATTCCCGTCGGCAGCTACGGCAAACTGGATTCCTGAGGTCTATGAGGGTCTAGGATTCATGAACCCCGATGACCCGATCAAACGCGCTTGGGGATATCAAGCCGTGGGTTG
>JBEIOW010000348.1:0-3252 GCA_040377385.1 Bacteriovoracaceae bacterium
GAGCGCGCGCTGAATCAGCCGCTGAATACTAAGCGTCGCGACGGGATTCTCGCGCGCTCCCTCGGATTCATCGGTCCCCTCTCGGCGCGGCGCCTTGGGGATCTCGGCATCCAGATGTCGAACCAACGCCTCGCGGATCGTCTCTGCTGTCGCGCCGCAGGCGCGAACTGCCTCACGCACGTCATTCTCCTCCAGGAGCGACCAAAGAACGTGCTCGAGGGTGAAGAACTCCTGCTCATGCTCCATCGCGTAGCGAACCGCGCGATTGATGACTGCTTCCGAACGCTTTCCGATCATGAGCCGCTCGCCTCCTCAATCGTCGCCCGTAGGGGGAATCCATGCGAGCGCGCATGCTCCCCAACTTGGGCCGCTTTAGTTTCCGCGATCTGATGCGTGTAGATTCCGGCGAGGCCCTTGCCCTCGTGGTGGACCTTCATCGTGATCTGCACCGCTTCGTCCTGGGACTTCCCAAAGAACCGCATCAGAACCTCCACCACGAAATCCATCGTCGTGTAGTCGTCATTGTGAATCAGCACCGCAAAACGTTTGGGCTGACCGAGCTTGGGTCGAGCCGTATCAACGGCGACTTCGCCTTCTTCATCCCCTGGCTTCGCAGGGCCGGCAATCGGTGTAAAGCGGTGCATTTTCAGGACTTCGACCCTCTCATCATAAAGATAGCAGGCGCGGCTCGAACCGCATTATCCTAAAGATGGGAGTACTCCATGCTCTGGCAAGACTCTGTGAGATTATCCATAGAACCAGCGGTAAGGTTTTCTGTAGTATTCTTGACGATCGCGCTCGGGAGCCCGGCGATCCCCGCCCACGCCAGCTGTAGCCTGGAAAGCGCAAGCCTGCCGCTAGGCGCCCTCGACTCCCTCATCACCGGTACGAGCGCAGCTTTCGCTGCTTCACCCGACATCAACCCCCTTCTCGGTCTTTCGGAGAACGAACGAAACGACAAGCGAGAGGCGTGCGAGGCCCTTCAACGGACCTGGACCCAAAACGCGTTGGTTGGCGGTGACATCGAGAAATTCAAGAAGGCCCACGCCGAATACACGAATCAAGACTGCGGCCCATTCCTCGACGCCCACTACACGGAGCGGATCGGAAGTACGCGTGAACGTCTGCTGGCCACCAGCCCAGCTTGGAAGAGATGGACGAAGGAGCTGACGGTCAGCCGGGAATCTGACCCGAAGAACCTCGATCGAATCCTCAAGGAGATCGACTCGTGGAAAGACTGTCCGCCAAGGATCCGGTCGGCGGCGCGGAAATTCGCGCTAGACGCCTACCCCAAAATGACGAAGTGGGCGGGCGGGGACGCTGAAGAACGGAAAGTCATTTTTCAAATTGAACCGGCCGATCAAGGCCTGCGAATGCGGTGGTGGGATAAACGCTCGCGCACATCGACCTTCGACGTCACCTTGCATGAGCGGGGGATCTTCTTCAGCTTCCCGGTGGATCTCAATCCGAGGCGGAAGCGCTGATTAACTGGCCCCTTTCAGTGTCCCTCGCCGCCAGGTAAGCCCGTCGGAATCATTCACCTATCCCCTTCCACAGGACAGATCCTTAGGCAGCCCTCCCTTTTCCCCCAGTGAATTCATCGCTTTCCTTCCGGTTCCTTCCGGCACGAGGACACTCAAAGGGGCCAGTTGAGAGTGTTTACAAAAACCTCATACGAACGAGACGGCATTTATCTAGGAGGAACGAAAAACCAGCGCGGGTTATAACTCACTGCGTCATAGCAATATTTACGAAAGGCCCAGCCAATGACCCAGAAGAAAGTCGCCCTCAAACAGATCCATCGCTTCCTCACTCTCCTCTCCCTCACGGCCCTTGCTGCCTCGGTAAGCGTTCGTGCCGAGGATGCTCCGCCCGCGTTCTCGATCGAAGATGGTGCCTCTTTTTGCTCCGAAGACCTGCCGGGCAACACTCTCTCCGTGCGCTGGGGCGACTCCAGTATCGTCAACCACGACGGGTCCCGCGTCCTGGGAGATTCCTTTGATCCACTGCCAGTATCGATCGGTCTCGATACTGCCGCCGGCTTTCAACTGCTCGGCAAAATCGAAGCTCGTCGCTATAAGGTTTTCCACAACGACCCTCAATACGGCTTCATCCTCATCGGAAGAAGCGCCGACGGAAACGTCGACGTCCTGATCACCAGCAAGAAGGGCTCGTCGAAAACACTCATGAATCTACAGATCGTCACGCCACAAAAGACCATTCGTCGCAATCAGGTCGCCGTGGAATGCGGAGGAACGCTACGCAGCTAACGAGGTGACCACCCCTTTGTAGCCGTGTTGTCGAAAGGCGACACAGCTACCTCCCTGGGCGCGGGCCTCCGCTTTATGGGTTGAGCGGAGGCTCTGCGCCGGGATTAAAACAAGCAAGTAGCGAGAAAGGATTGGCTCATCCGGCCAATCGAAGAACCTTGCTTCAACATAGTTTTAAACATCCTATATTTAAAACGAGTTCTCAAACAACTCCAGCAAGGATCCCTTAAGCGTCGAAGGGTCATAGATCATTCCGTCGCTCGTTATGTCCGGGGTGTAGATCTCCCGAATCCACCAGCGCGGTATCCCGCCCCTAGTGACAAATTCAAACTCTTCGCTGAAACCGGAAGAGAAGTTCCAAGTCAGCTGATCGCGCGGAACGCGTATCAGGTACATAGCCGCATTTTCTCCGCCAAACGGGACGGTTGGCTTGGCTCCTTCCCCCCACCCCTTTTCAGGCACCAGTAAGGAAGAGTTCACCGTTAACGAGAGTCCCTCTTTGAGCCCTGAGTCATCGGTGTGCATCGCAAAGGCGATCGCGCGACGCTTACTCTCCAGCTCAAAACGCTGGGGCTGTTCAACGATGCTGGTCACGAGGTCCGTGATTTTGACGCCAGCCGATAGAGTGGCGTCAGGATAGAAATCAAGGCGATAGAAAATCATGAGCCAACGCTTCGCACGATCAGAAAGCTCTTCAACTAACTCGTTTACCTGCTCGGGAGTCAGCCTCACCTTGGCCTGTTGTCGGGCCCATTTAAACCTCGATAGCGCGGATAGAACCTCACCCATCACAGATAGGTGTTCGCGCGCGCCAGGGAGTCGATCAAAGAGTCGTAAAACCTCCGCCTCAGGATAAAGTCCGATCCACTTCCCCACGCTCGTATCGCCACGAAGCACCGTTACGGTATTGTCCGACACCCGACGAACTGCTTCGTCAAAGGAGGCATAGTTGAGCCGCGACTCCTTGAGCAGAGTTTCGAAC
>JBEIOW010000557.1:0-1876 GCA_040377385.1 Bacteriovoracaceae bacterium
CGAGCAGGATCTCGTCATGAACCTGAATGATCATGCGCGCGCGGAATCCCTGCTCGATCAAACGCTCGTCGAGGTCGATCATCGCGAGCTTCATGAGATCGGCGGCCGTTCCCTGAATCGGGGAATTCATCGCCATGCGTTCGGCGTTGGCTCGAACGGCCGGATTCTTCGCCGTGATGTCCCTCAGGTAGCGACGCCGCCCGAGGATCGTCTGAGTCCAGCCGCGTTCACGCGCGTCGAGGATTTGCTGATCCAGAAACCTCTTCACGCCGCTGTAACGCTTGAAGTAGCGGTCGATGGTTTCTTGGGCTTCTTTTCGGGGGATACCGAGCTCTTGAGCCAGCCCAAACGCGGTCTTGCCGTACATCAAACCGAAGTTGATCGCCTTGGCGATCCCGCGCTGGGCGTCCGTGACCGACGCAGGCTCCACTTCAAAGATCTCGCTCGCCGTGCGCTGGTGGACGTCCTCATTGCTCTGAAAGGATTTCACCAACTCCACATCGCCACTCATGTGCGCGAGAATTCGAAGCTCGATTTGACTGTAGTCCGCCGAGATCAAGCGATTGCCCGGGCTCGCAACGAAACCTCCGCGAATGCGTCGTCCGCGCTCGGTACGAATCGGGATGTTCTGCAGATTGGGATCCGAACTCGACAGTCGCCCCGTCGCCGCGACTGCCTGATGGAAACCCGCATGGATTTTTCCGGTCTTCCGGTCCCGAAGCATCGGCAGCGGATCCACGTAGGTGCCCTTGAGTTTGGAGATTTCCCGGTACTCCAAGAGGAGACGCGGGACCTCGTGGAGCGGCGAGAGCGCTTCGAGCACGGAAGCATCGGTCGAGAAGCCCGTTTTGGTCTTGCCCTGGGTGGGTAGCTTGAGCTGCTCGAAAAGCAGTTGTGCGAGCTGCTTCGTGGAATTCAGATTGATAGGTCCGTTCGTGAAAGCCGAGATGCGCTCCTCGATTCCCCTCAGCTCACGACCAAACTCCGTCGAAAGCTTTGCGAGCCAATCCGCGTCGATGCAGACCCCCTGGAGCTCCAGGCGTGCGAGCAGATCCACCATCGGTAGATCCACCTGCGCGAACACGTCCATCCCCTTTTCTTCGTAAAGCTTCTTCTCGAGCGTGCGCCAAAGAGCCAGACAGACCCATGCATCCTCGCCCGAATAGCGAGTCGCGAGATCGACCGGAACCAGATCAAACGGAATCTGATCTTTTCCCTTTCCGCAGACCTGCTCGTAGTTCAGCACAGTGTAGTCGAGGTACTTCGCCGCGATCGTCTCCAGGTTGTGCCGACCTTCCGGGTCCAGCACGTACGCAGCCACCATCGTGTCCGCGCCGATGCCGCGCGGCTGAATGCCTTGCGAGTAAAGCACGCTCCAGTCGTATTTCAGGTTCTGCCCGATCTTCTTGTAGCGAGGGTCCTCGAGGTAAGGCCGAAGCTTTTGGAGGACCATGGCCAGCGGCAGCTGATCCCCCGCGCCCCCGCGGTGGCCCACCGGAACGTAATAGCCAGCGTAGAGATCGGGCGCGAGCGCGAACCCGACGATCTCCGCTTCGCGCGGATTGAGCGACGTCGTCTCCAGATCAAAGGCAAACTCCTTCGTCGACTCCACGAGGGCGAGGAGATCCGCAAAGGCCTTCTCGGTGGTGACCGTGCGGAACTCAGGACGACCCAACGCCGTCATCGGAATCGGAGGAATCGTCCCCGCCGTCGCCGAAGCAGTCGATGCGAAGAGAGACCCCGTCATCGCCGAGCCGGTCGCGTCCGCGCTGGTGGCTGGCAGAGTCTAGGCCGTTTGGGTCACGCCCGGGGGGAGCGGGGCGGGGGGGGGGGGCGCCCGAGTGTCCCGGCCGCCACCCCCAGCGCGCCCCGTCGC
>JBEIOW010000146.1:0-5669 GCA_040377385.1 Bacteriovoracaceae bacterium
CGAATGTCCGCCAGCGAATGAGGCACATCTCCGACGCGGGGGGCCAGATTTCGAATATCGGACCTGATCTGCCAGGCAGTGGCCATTGCCTCGGCCAGTTCTCGGATCGAACAGGCGCGACCCGAGCCGAGATTCAGAGGCTCGGCCCGACATGCGTCGCTTGGCAGTCCCAGGGCTTGCACACAAGCCTCGACGATATCGTGCACACTCACGAAATCCCTCGTTTGATCTCCAGAACCAAAAACCTCCAGAGACTCTCCCTGCGAAAGCTTCATCGCAAATCGCGAGATCACCCCGCTATAGGGAGAGTGAGGATCCTGGCCGGGGCCAAACACGTTGAAGAATCGGAAAATCACGGAAGGAAGTCCCTGGGTTCGAAACGCTTCCTGAACCAGCCTCTCTCCTTCAAGCTTGTGTCTCCCGTAGTGAGAGAGCGGCTTGGGGGTCAACGACTCCGAAAGTCCGTCGGCGCCCGGCACATGGTCACCGTAAAGAGCGGCTGAACTAGCAAAGATCACTCGTGGGGGTTTGGACTGAGCGAGCGCGGCCGCGATCACATTGCGCGTGCCTGCGACGTTGGTTTGCTCAGATCCCACCGGATCCTTCTCGCACTCGGGAACACTAACGATCGCAGCGAAGTGAACGATCGCCGAGCAACCCGTGGCAGCTTTCTTCAAGCTCTCCAGATCCCGAACGTCCCCGAAGTCAGCGCCTTCGCCACGAAGATCAAAGATCCGAGTGTGGACGCCCGCACTCTTGAGACGACGAATCAGGTGAGTGGCAATGAAGCCGGAGCCGCCGGTGAAGAGCACCGCGGTCATTGGATTCCGATCAACCGCGCGACCCGTCGTTTCACTTTTCCGGCGAGTCCAGTCTGCGCCGACGCCTGCGCACCCGTACGCTCTGCCAAAGTCTGATAGTGAAACTTCAGCAGCTCCGCTCTGCGCGCACGCGGGAAAACCCAGATCACGTCATCGAGCACCCAAGTCTCGTAGCTAGGGCGAAGCCGTTGGACCTCGGAGGAGATCTGCGGATAACTTGGCCAAAACTCCTGTCGATGAGGAGGAGGCGGCGGAGCGAGGAAGAAGCGCGCGTCGTCGATCAGGACCACATGCTCGTACGGCGATTTCAGGATCTCGCGTAACTCCTCGAGAACCGGGCACTCGTCGCCTTCCCCGTAAGTATCCGCCGAGCTCCAATGCGAATCGAGCCAGAACATCCAGGCCTCTTTCGCTTTCGAAAGCGCAGAAGGCAGGACTTGAAGCGAATGCCCGAGGAAGAGCTCGACTTGCGTTCCGCTCAAGCGCTCCTTGGCTTTAGCGTGGAGCCCCTCGGCTGCCTCGATCGTCATGACGTCGCGAAAGTGATCCTTCGCCCAGAGCGCCGAATTCCCGATATGGGTTCCCGTCTCGAGCAACGCCGGGATCGACCAAGCGGCCTTGGCGCGAAGGACGAGATCGTGCGGAATGCCGGGATAAACGTTACCCATTCTTCTTCCTCCGCGCGCGCACCATCAGACCAAAACAAAGCAGCTCGCTCGAGCCGCGGTCATGCTTAGACAAAAACTGAAGAACGAAACGAAGCGGCAGCGAAAGGACTCGGATCAGCATCCCGAGGCCCGGGCGCGAATAGTCTCCGCCGATCTGCGGGAGACGACCGAGCTCCTGCGCGAGATATTCGAAGAAATTTCCGTTATGGCGAATCTCCTCAATCTCAAAGCCATTCGCCTCAAGGTGAGTCCGATAAAACGCGGCGCTAAAGCCGGTGTAAAAGAAGTAAGGCGTGAAATGCGAAAGACTGCAGAAGGGCGCCGTCACGATCAGCTCACCGCCGGGCTTGAGCAGCCGGGCGAATTCCTGGATGGCCCCGATCGGCGCCGGAAGATGCTCAAAGACTTCGATGCACATCACGGCATCAAAGGACTGGGCGGGTTCGGGAATGTTCAGAATATCCGAGACGATTTGGATCCGGCTTTGGTCCCATTCCTTCATCTGCAGGGCTTTGCCGTCACCCGAGCCATCGTACTGCGAGAAGTCTTGAGAAACGTAATCCAGGTGTCCGCAGAAGCGCTTGTACTGACACTCACCGGCACCGGCATCCAGAATGCGTGCGCCCGGCCGAACCCGCTTGAGCGTGGATTCTAGCCAGTGTTCCCGGTCCGAATGGTTGCGTGAGCCGACGGTGAGCAAGCGCCCAAGCTACAATGCAGCCTGACCTGACGCAATAAGCACGGATCTCGACCGCACCTCAAAAGCGCCTCCCTTCCCGCACGGACTCCAGCTAAGCTGCAGAAATGGCCCCGACTCCCCCACCCCCCGAACTCTCGCTGGTCATCCCGACCCTGGGACGAACAGAAGAGCTGCGTCGACTGCTTCGGTCGATTCTGGATCAGGAGCGAACCACCCTTTCTCTGGACCGAATCGAGATCCTCGTCGTGGACCAAAACGAGGACGACCGCCTCTCGGCTGTCCTGGCAGCCTTTCCCACACTCCCGATTCAGCGGCTTCGCATCCCCTCCCGAGGACTTTCCTGCGCGAAAAACGCGGGCCTCGACCGCGCCCAAGGGAGACTCGTCAGCTTTCCCGATGATGACTGCTGGTATCCGCCGGAAACCCTGCAATCGATCCTCGATCATTTTTCAGGCGACCCTCCATCCCGCGGACTCTTCTTTCGCGCCTTGACTCCGGACACTCGAAAACCCCTAGTCCAAGCCCCAGACACTCCGCAGCAAATCCCGGTCGGGTCGCGCTCGGAGGCATTCTGGAGTCCACAGATCGCGCAGGTCTTTCCGCTCGCGCCTCTCAAACAAGCAGGAATCCGGTTTGATGAACGTCTCGGAATTGGGACTTCGAGCGGGTTTGGATCGGGCGAAGATACGGACTTCGCGCTCCAGGCGCTGACCGCCGGAATCGCCCTCGACTACGACCCCCGAATCGAGATTTTCCATCCCGCCGTCGACCCGACTACGATGACGACGGAGAAGACGCGTCTGTATGCGCACGGCTTCGGTGCGGTCTGCCGGAAGCACGGCCTCGCTCCGCATCTGGCGTGGAAGGTCTTGAAGCAGGGCGTAGGCGCCGCGCTCTCGGGCGCGCAGCTCGACTTCCCGCTCGCGCGCCACCGCGCGTGGACGGCCGTTGAACGGCTTAGAGGGTTTTTCTCGTTTGGACGTGACTGACCATTCCCTCTCGATGGGTCACGATCAAGGTCGTGCACCGTCCGGCGAGAGAAGCGATGACCTTGGCGATTTCGCCTTCGGTCGTCTCGTCGAGGTTGGCCGAGACCTCATCCAAAATCAGAACGCTCGGTTCGCTCAGTAACGCGCGAGCAAGCGAGAGTCGCTGCTTTTGGCCCATCGAGAGCCCTTCGCCGTTTTCGCTGATGCGATAGCTCAGTCCCTCAGGACGAGCCTTGAGCCACTCGCCGAGCTGCACGCGCTCCAGTACGGAGCGGAAGTCTTCATCCGAATACACACGGCCCGATGAACGGTCGAGGCCATAGACTAAATTCTCGCGGAGCGAACCCTCCACCAGAAAAGGCTCCGCACCCACGTACCCCAGCGATCCGGGATAGCGCGCGAAGTACGCTTCTGGATCACGGCCCTCCTCACGGCTACCGATGCGCACTTTTCCTGCGCTTGGAACTAACAAGCCCATGACGAGGGCAAGTAGGGTCGACTTGCCAGAGCCGCTTTTCCCGAGAATCGCGAACTGCCCACCCGCTGCAACCTGAAAGCTCAACCCTTGGAGCACCGGTTGCGGCATCCCGGGATAGGCGAATCCCAAACCCTCGACTTGGACTTCAGGCGGAGCAGGTCGCGCACGCGATTCCGTCGCGTGGATCACGCGATCCGCGTCAGGAAAACGATCCTGCGAGAGCGCCGAACCCCGCTCGGCAAACCCGTAACGAAGGGGCTCGAGCGCCTCGGAGCGAAACTCCGGAGTAAAAGAGAAAAAGAAATTCCGGGCATCCCGGTAGAACGGCATCGTGGACTGAATGTTCCCCAGCACGCCCGCTAAGGTAGAAAGTCCCTGCACGAGTCTCAGATAGAGATAAAGAAACGCCAGAAACTCTACGCCCGTCTGACTCGGAGAATGGAGATGGACGCCGATCAGGACCACGATCAACGCCATGCCCAGCACGAGCGGCAGAATATTCGCGAAATGCGAAAGCCCAGACCCCCGCACTAGCCTCAGCGAGTAATCCGATTGATGAGCAGCGATCCCCTTCCACTCCGACGAATTCGTGCGAAGGGCTTGAACCAGAAACCAGTTCCTCACCACTCTCGAAATCCGGCTTTGCAGCGCCAGGTGCTCAGACGGAAGCGCTTCCGCAATCTTACGGATACGGGTCGCGACGAGGTGAACGAGGCCACCCACGAGCACCATGCCCACGCCACCGTAAAGCGCTTCGCGAGGAGACTTCCAAAGCAGAAGCCCGATAATCAGCACCGACTGCAACGTCAACGGAATGAAATAAGCGATCTGGTTACAAAAACCGGCCGCGCGCGGAAAGGTTTCTCCGAAGCGACTTTGCAGCAACGAAAGTGACGCAAACCCTTTCCGAGTTGCCAGAATATCGTGAAGCGCCAGAAATCTCAGACGCGTCGCGATCATCTCCTGCGAATAGGACGCCGCCTGAGAGACCGTCCACTGCGCCCCGCCTCTCAATACGGCAATCACCAGCAAGGTTACGCCGATCGCGGCCGGCGACGAGAACGTCGTCCCAAGTTGAGCATCAAGGCCGAACGGAAGTGCGGCGCCAGGCGCAGAGACACCCAGCACGGCAAGCAGCAACGCCAGCACGACCGAAATACTGATCTCAAGGAAGGTCAGGAAAAATCCGGCGACGGACGAGAACCCCAGCCACAGTCCTACTCGGCGTCCGGTGAATTGCAGATGCTTGCGGATGGAAAAGTTCATCGAATGTCCTTCATTGCGCCGTCCATCGAGTGCGGTTTCCTAAACCAGTAACATCCGCAACCATAGGTCTGCGCATCAACGACGGAGGCCTCTGGATTCTCGATGAGCTCCACGAGCGTCTCCGACGAAGTCGCGTCGGGAATCAGCGCGTGACTCTGGAGTTCAAGCCCATCAAAAATCCGTAGAATGTCCGAATGCGAATAGATTCGATGCGCGTTAAACTGCGTCCGCGGACGCCCGACGGGCACCACAAACAGCAAATCCCCACCCGGAGCGAGCACCCGCTGGAGCTCCTTCATCGCCTTCCGGTCACCCACCGGATCCAGCGGATCGCCATACCGGCCCAACCCCACATGCTCGATCACATGCATGCACGAAAGCGACTCGATGGAATCATCCGCAAACAACAACTGGTTGAGATCGGCTTGTCCGCAATACAGCCCCGACAGCTTCAACGGCGCCGGACGGAAGTCATAAAATCGAGTCGGCACGAACGCGGAAACCTGCGTGACGAACGTGAGGCTCGAGGAGATGTCCACGTGCTCGCGCGGTTTAGTCTTGGCCAGGATTCGCGCTGCCCAAGCGGGATGCAAGATGTAGTGATGATCGAATCCGGTCGAGGCCGTGCGATCTCCCAAACAAGGGTAACGATCCTCCCAACGGGGTGCTTCCACGCCGAGAGCGCGACTCTGCTCAGCAAACTGTTGGAACTCTCGAGTGTAGCGCCGCCGGGCGGACCATCGCTCG
>JBEIOW010000004.1:0-15862 GCA_040377385.1 Bacteriovoracaceae bacterium
CTGATGACCTGCCCGCGAAGATTCATGATTCCGAGGAAGTAAGGTGGCGTCGCTGGAACGGCCGTGACCTCCGGGAGCGCAATCACTTCACGCACGGTCAGGAGAGGAATCGCATACTCCTCCTGTCCAAGTGAAAAGCTAAGGTACCTCTGCTCTACGCCCGCCGACGTCGATCCTTCATTGGTCTGAATCATGCTGCTGCCCTCCTCGGGGTCACTAGATCTGCTAACTCCAAAATCAATGCTGGACGACCATCACCCAAGATCGCGCTTCCGCTAAAGCCGCGAACCTGACTGAGCTCCTCGCCGAGCTTCTTAATCACGATCTGCTGCTGGCCCACGATATCGTCCACCACCGCCGCGAACGGCTGCTCGGCGAGTCGAACGACAATTGCGATCTGCTCAGCTTGCGCTGATGCTTTTTGACCTAGCACTTGGTTGAGTCGATAGATCGGAAGCGGCTCGCCTCTCAGTAGCAAGACTTCACCGACACCAGTCGTGCGATGAAGATCTTCGGCCCGAATCTTGAGCGACTCATGGACTTGGGCCAGGGGGATCACAAATCGCTCCCCACCCGAACGAACCACCATTCCATCCACGATCGCGAGCGTGAGCGGCAGGAAAATCCGGAAAACGGAACCCTTTCCAACTTCAGTCTCGATCTGAATCTCGCCTTGGAGGCTTTCGATGTTGGTCTTCACCACGTCCATCCCGACCCCGCGGCCCGAAACCTCACTGACTTCGGTCTTGGTCGAAAAACCGGGAGCGAAGATGAGATGAACCGCCTCTTTCGCCGACAGGACGGCATTCGGGCGAATAATACCCTTCTCAATCGCCTTCTTTTTGAGCTTTTCTCCATCGATGCCGCCACCATCGTCGATGATCTCAATCCCGAGACGGCCACTGCGATGAAAGGCTCGGAGCGTGACTTTACCCGTTTCCGATTTTCCTTTTGCCAAGCGATCGGCGGGGCTTTCGATCCCGTGATCCACGGCGTTCCGGATGAGGTGAACCAGCGGATCGCTCAGGCTCTCCAGCACTGTTTTATCGACTTCGGTCTCATCGCCTTCGATCGTCAGGTGAATCTTCTTGCCGAGGAGGCCCGAAGTGTCGCGAACGATGCGCTGCATTTTCTGGAAAGTTTGTTTGAGCTGCACCATTCGCAGACTCATGGAGAGGTCCTGAACCTCCTTCGTCACCTTGCCCAGCTGCTGGACCGTTCGGCGCAAGAGTTCCGGATTGGAGGCGTATGACTGTTCTCGGAGGACTGCCTGCAAAATCACCATCTCGCCAACGTAATTGAGCAACTTCTCCAGACGCGACAAGCTGACACGAATCGACTCTTCGGTGGCGGCTCCCTTGGGGGCTGCACCTTGGGGAGGCGTACCGGCAGACGACGCCTTAGCCGGCGCAGACGGCGATACCGGACCAGCGGCAACCGGCGGTGGCACCGTCGCTTCCAAGTTTGACTGAACTTGCTGTGCTAGCTCGTCCCACTCCTCCGGGGCGGGCTCGGCCTGCTTCTCCAGCGCCGCTTGATCGGCGGACGCTACGGCATGCAGGGCCGCAACCTCGTGCGGCTGAATGAAATCCTCTGTCGAATCATTTCCTGCCGTCTCCGGCTCGGCTTCTTGGACTGCGGCGACCTCGCCGGCAGCCTGAGATTCGAAACCTTGAAGATCGGCGATCAAATCGTCGTTCTCGAGCACGGCGCCCAGGTCAGCCTTCAAGCGATCGACGCAGTCCCGGATTCGATCATTGCACTTCAAGAGCAGGCTGACCGAGCGAGAGTCCACGGCTACGGCGCCGTTCTTGAGTTTGAGCAGGAACGTCTCAAACTCGTGTGTAAATGCCCCTAACGCGTCAAAACCAACGGCCTTCGAGCTCCCTTTGAGATTGTGCGCCAGCCGGAAGATCTTATCGAGCGTTGCCGGGTCGTTCGGCGAGGTCTCGAGTGAAAGAAAGCACTGCTCGACGTCCACAAGAAGTTGCGAGGCCTCTTCTAAAAACCCGACTTTGAGTTCTCTTTCGAAATCATCCATGGACGAAGTTCCTGTCGACTAGAATTTTCAACTCAACTCACCACCCGATTCCACTCAAACGTCTTCAAATCGGGGATCATCCTGGCTCGGCACGCCACTGCCGCTTGCCTTCCGAAGGACCTGACGAGAACTTTGTTCGCGAACGGGCTCCTTTTGAACGCGACGCTTAGAGGCAGCCGACTCAATCGAAACCACTCGGCCAGCCTCAGGAGCTTCCACCCGAGTCCGAGACGCCGGAGCGACGCTCGGATTGGTAGAAGAAGCCTCACCGGTGATGTAGGCCTCAAGCCCACGCACCACCGCCTGAAGATTCTCGGCGTCGGCGCCTAGCTCGGCCGCCGAAGCTGCCGTCTTTTGGGTGGTTTGCGAATTGATCTGAGTCGTTTGATTCATCATCCCGAGCGCTCGGGAGATTTCCTCAATGCCCTGGGTTTGCTCTTGAATCGCGCTAGAGATCGCCGCCGTCATCGTAACAATTCCGGACGACTCCTTCACGATTGCCTCGAAAGCTTCGCCGCACCGGTGTGCCGTCTCCGTCCCGATCGCGATCTTGTCTTTGCCTTCAGCGACCATCTGACTCACCC
Source organism: Bacteriovoracaceae bacterium (assembly GCA_040377385.1). GTDB lineage: Bacteria > Bdellovibrionota > UBA1018 > UBA1018 > UBA1018 > JBEIOW01. The sequence continues at coordinate 2,626 of JBEIOW010000004.1, forward strand.
GGCGCTGACTTTCGTCAACCACGGACTGGACGCGAGCCATGCTCGACTCCAGCATGTCCGAGATCTCTTTCGCCGCATTGCCGCTCATCTGCGCCAAGTTGCCGACTTCTTCTGCGACGACGGCAAAGCCTTTTCCATGCTCGCCGGCGCGAGCCGCTTCAACCGATGCGTTGAACGAAAGTAGCTTAGTTTGGAAGACGATGTCGTTAATCACCTTCGTTTTCGTGCCGATCTCGCCGATCACTTTGACCATCTCTTCAATCTGGCGATTTCCGTCTTCAATCTGCGACATCACTCGCTGATTGCTTTCGTTAATCGTCTGGATTGCGCTCACCATCTGAGTGACGGCCTGCTGTCCCTCACCGACGGCCCGCTGACTCGTATTCGTGCTTTCTTCAAGCTGCTTCGAACTTTCGCTCGTCTTCTTCACCATCGCCGAAATCTCATCAATCGACGCGGCGGTTTCCTGGATCGCGCTCGACTGCTCGGTCGTCGCGCTTTCGAGCGCCGTGGCCGAGTCATTCAACCCGCCCGACGTTTGTTGCAATCGGTCCGACTGCTTGCGCAGCTCCGTCGCCACCGCCGTCAACCGGCGCTGAAGCGCCCGCACCATCGCCCATGAAACGGCAATGCCGACTACAAAACCGGAGAACAGAAGGACCATGGAGATCCAAGCCATCCGATCGCTTACGGCGTCTTTTTCAATCGCTACCGCTGCGCCGATCTTTTCAATGCTTTCGCCCAGAGCCTCGAGCGGCTCCTCAAGATTCTTGAACTGAGTATTGAACTCGGGAAGCATCGCGAGCGCCGCTTCCGCACGTCCGCTGATCGCTACATCGACCACCTTCTTCGCGGCTTCGACATAGGCAACGACGTTTGGCTTCGCCGTTTCGATCTGGGACTTTACCGCTGGTGGGAGAGGAAATTGAGAGAGCGCCGAGAAGTGGCCATCAATACTCTTAATATACTCCGCGAACTCGGTCTTAAACTCCTCGAGTTCACCTGTATCCTTCGTTCCGGAGATCAGAATCGAACGATAGACACTCCCGCGGATCGCGTCGTGCATCATATCGACTAAGGTCATCTCCCTAGTCGCAGGCAGCACGGACTCAATCACGTTGTTGGTCAGCTGAACCATCTGCTTCTGACTAGAAATGGAAACAACTTCCAGAATCACCGGAATGACCAGCAGGCCCCCGCAGAGAAGCCAGAGCTGACGACCGATCGACCAACCTTTACTGACAGATCTTTGACTCATATGCGGCTTTTTTCCCCTGTTCGGCCAAACGACGGATCACTACCAACGGCCTGATCGGTGTAGTGCCGGGGAAAGTTCAGTTTTTTAAAGAGTCGTATTTTTTAGGATGATCTAGCGATGACGCGGACCCTATAATTAAAGGATCTCAAGGAGCTAGGCCGCTGGAACAGGATCATGAAGATCCTCTGTTCCCTGATTTTGGTCATTTCAACAAGGAACGTAAACGTATGAAAGCCCCCAGTATTCCCGTCTGCAAAGCCCTCATCATGGCCCTTTCTGCCCCACTCCTCCTGACTCCGCTCCTCGTCGGCTCAGACGCGTTCAGCGAAGAAGCGCCCGGCAACTTTCTCGGCCTGATTCGCAAGAGAAACTCGCCGGCCGACGAAAAATTGACGCCCAAGCCGAAGCGCAAACCTAAATCGGTAGCCGCTGCTCCCGTTGCGGAAAAAGCAGCTGAGAAAGCGACGCCTGCTGCCGCTGCTCCCGCTGAAAGCGATCGCTCCTTGAAACTGGAGTTTTCCGGAATGGCCTGGCTCGAGTACGAACGCACCGCGCACTTCGGCTACGACGGCACCGGAGCGCAGCCGAATTTCGACTCGGGCGCGACTCAGGGCAAAACCAACAACATGAACTTCTTCGCCAATCTCGGACTCACCGCTAGCCGTGCGGAGACGAAGGCGGTCTCCCTCTTTGAAATGGGCGAGATCTTTTTTGGCGATAGCGCGAGTGGTGCCGCCCAGGGCGCACGTCAGAAGATCATTGAAGTTCGTAATCTCTATCTCGAACACGGCTTTTCACCGACGGTGACCGGGCGAGGCGGCATCATCTCCACCGCTTCCGATCCACGCGCATTTATCTTCAGTGACCACCTCGCCTCCGTGCAAGCCTCCCTGAAGAGCGAGTCGGCAGAGATGCTTCTCTGGTACGGAAACGCCAATCAGAATCGCGTGGGCGCTACCCCGACGCGAGACGCGTATGTCGGATTCTCGATCACGACCGAACTTTCCATCCTGGGGAAGGGCGCGATCTTCGGAACCTATCGCTCGCTCGCCGGCGATAGCTTCGCGGTCGACCAATCGGGTACCTATGTCGCCACCACGGGGGATAGTAACTACTACTGGATCGGCGGAACCTTCGACCTCACGCACGAAGGTCCTTGGAGTACTCAGGCCACGCTGATCGGAAACTTCGGCAAAACCTCGCTGGGGACCACCGAAAGCAGCCATAGCGCCTACCTCGCGGATGCGCGGATTACGTACAACTGGCTCGACAAGAAGACGAGCTTCACGCTCGAGGGACTCATGACCCCCGGCGCAGCCGCGACTGACGCCGGCACCGGAAAGGTCATCGCAGGCCGTCGTAAGAACTTCATGTCGCCCGTCGGAACGAGCTACCTGATGACCATCGCCACTTCGGATGGTGCGGATGATGCTCCCGGCTCGTTGAAAGAATCGACGATTGCGACCCTCGGCCAGGAAGAAGGCTTGCGAATCGCGGTGTTCACCGCAACGCATGTGTTCTCCGAGCAACTCACCGGGTTCGCGCGCGTCGGCATGATCCGCACGGCGGTCAACGGCGCCAACGGCAGCACCCGCATTGGCGAGGAAATCGATATCGGCTGGGCCTACAAGCTCACTCCTGAGACCACCCTGCAAGTGGACTGGGGACACTTCATGCCCGGGCCGTTCTTTGCGCTTCGGGCCCCGGCGGACCTTTTCGCCGCTCGGATGAAGTTCGCGTTCTAAGAGCCTTCACGCAGTAAAACGCATCCTTCTGAATGGGCCCCCGAGACGGAACGCCGCTCGGGGGCCCAAATTTTTTTCGTAGTTCAAGCCGTGTATGACCCGCGCTACTCGCGCGGAAGCGACTCAATCAGCTCGACATGAAACGTCAGGTCCGAATTCGGCGGGATCTTTCCGACCGAGCGCTCTCCGTAAGCCAGGGGAGCAGGAATCCAGAGCGTGCGCTTGCCGCCTTCCTTCATTCCGGCGAACCCGCGATCCCATCCCTGGATCACCTTACCGGCACCCAGCACGAACGAGAACGCCTTCCCTCGGTCCTTGGAGGAATCGAACTTCTCGCCGTTCTCGAGGAAACCTTCGTAGTGGACAGTGATCTTGGCCCCTTTGACGGCCTCGCGCCCCGTGCCCAGTTCCGTATCTGTGATCTTGAGTTCCATGTTTTTTTCCTCCGCCGGGGAGCTTAACCGATCCTCAGCGGTTCACCGAATAGGTTTCGACGGCCTAGTAAGCAAGCCGGAATAGAAGCCAAGAGCCCAGCAAAGTGGCGCTCATCACCGCTGTCCAGATCCGGATTTCTCGCCTCAGCTCCGCGCCCCCAATCGTCGAAACAATGAACAGTTTGGAGACGTAGGAAGCGCCTACCGAAACCGCCACCAGCCCTCCCAAGAGCTTTTCCGAGAGATGTCCGTTCGTGAGGAGTTGTACATTGGCGATGATCGACCCGTGGATTTCAAACAACGAAACGAGGAACGTCAGCAGCAAGAGGCCGTACTCTCCGAAGAAAATTTGACCGAGCTTCGACAATCCCAAGATGGCGACGATGAAGACCGAGAGCTTCAGCACGGAGATCCAGCTCACGCCCTGGGCCTCTTCTTCAGAATTATCCCGGCCCGTGCGAAAACGACGAGCAACCTGAAAGATGCGCGCTGCCGTCAGAAGGAGCGGACCCAAGAAGATCCAAAAAATCTGAGTGAAGGCTTCTACGCTTCCGAGATAGACGAGCACTCCTGCTTCGATGAGCATGGCACTCGTGGCGCAGTAATAGAGAAGCGCGTCCGTTCCAGGCTCACCAACGGCACGGTCCCGACTTCGCTTAGCGAGCGTCGCCGTCATCGCCGTGCTCGAGATCACGCCGCCCAAGAACCCCGTGACGATCGCTCCCGCTCGGCGCCCAAACCGAGACGCCAAGACCACGCCGATCATCTGAATGAGGGCGATTGCGATCACCATCTGGGCGATCTTCTGCCAATTGAACAATCCCCAAGGATCAATGGGCTTGGCCGGGATAAACCGACCCGCCAGAACAAATGCTGCAAGGAGGCCGAGACTGATTCCTGCTTGGCGCAAGACGGAAGGTGAAGAAGCGATCGAAGTGGAGTTCACGCTCTCAGCAGCCTAGCAGAGTCCGTTCATCAGTGCCCCTGCGTGAGCTCAATCATTGCCTTCTCAGAAGTGTTTACAGATACGGACATAAGCCATCTGAGCACTAGCGTATGCGATCTGAAGTGAGCACTGGGAAAACAGCCGTTTTTCTAGGGCAAAGGGATCGGCGGGACGCAATATACTGCCACGCGTTACGTGCATTCAACCATACCGAATCCAGGAGTCGCCCGTGAAATCGATCTCAATGTATCCAGCCCTGTGTCTCTCGCTCGCCATCACCCTCTTCGCCTCGCCACTCATCGCGCAAGCCTCGGTACAGCCGAGCGACGACGCCTTCACGGCCGGGCTGAGTGTTGCCGCCTTTCAGACGACCCAGAGAAAAGGCGTGAAGATGGGCGCCCTTCATTACGAAATCTCCGCGATCGACTTGAACTCTTCCGCTCAACCGTACGACGTCAACGGCAGCATCATTTTGGTCACGATCGAGCGGAGCAATGGCGAACGCACCGTCTTCCGCGCCGTGGAGCGAGTCTCCGCCTTGAAAAGCGTGACGAAACAAGGAAACTCGATTGTGATCGAAGTCTTCACGAACTACTCCAGCGAAAGTGCCCGAGTCGTCACGAGATACGAACTTCAATACCGCCAGGAACAGCGTGACCTCGTCGTGACGAAGTCACTCTAATTCCCTCGAGCGCTGACCTCGTTAGAGTTTGTTGCCCTTCTTCGTTGCCGATCCCGGACGCGAGAGCGCATCGAGCGCCTTCAAGCGTTCCAGAACCTCGTCGGGAAGGTGCGTCCCGCCGCTGCCGGTATAGCCGAAGTACACGCTCTGCTCGTAGTGGCGATAACACTCCCGCGCTTGGGGCGTGTTAGGCACCTTGACGATGCAAGCCAGGTAGTAGAATTCGTGGATATCCCAGAGATCCAAGCTACTGAGAACTTCGTAGGACAGCCCTGCGGTGTAGAGTGCAGCGGCAGCGTGCTTTCCGTCGGGAGCGTAGCTTAAGAGATCGTGTGCAGCACTGCTCGCGCGGAGAAACAGCATGTCGGCGGATCGATCGGCCGGATACTTTTGCGCCTTCTTGGCCTCGCCAATCAAGCGGGTGAGATGCGCGAAATGCCCCGCCTCGGTGAGTGGACGAGTCTTCACTTCGGACTTCCACTTGAGGAGACTCTCCTTCCAGGCTGCGGCCTGCTCTTTGAAGTAGAAAGGCGCCGTGGGCAAATCGATCACACTCTGAACGATCCGGAGCGCACGCTCGGGATCCTTCTTCACCCGCACCGCGACTGCGAGTCCCGAGCGCACCGCCGCTTCCCATTCAAATGGCTTGCGATCGCGCCCCGCAGCGTCCGCGACAATCGCTTCGTAGGTCTGCAGAGACAGATCAAACCGGCGGGTGGAGGCCAGATAGTTCGCTTTTTCGATCGGTGTGAGCGAATCGGGCACTTCAAACCCCGGACGCGCCGCTAGATCCGTGGCCCCGCTCCGTGTGTGGCAAGCAAAGCAATAGCTGGTCATGGACTTGAGATGATTGCGCGCGTACTCGCGCTGTCCGCGCTTCATGGCCGCCGCTCCGAGGCTTGCCTCTTGAGCGAACTGACTCGCGATCAATCGTAGACTCGGATCCGCGTCGGGCGAGGAATGATCCGGTCGAAGCTCGTGCGCGAGCTTGGCGAATTTTTCCGCGTTCTTCTCGATGCGCGTGATGTTCTTCGCGTCGTTGAAGCGCGCATCACTCGTGAGATCCAGCAGCAGGTCGCGCAGCGTGGTCTCGAGCGCGATCATCTTTTCCTGCCAGTTCTTGTCACGGGGCTGCAGGCTCCCGTCTTCGGCCCATCCGAGCGAGGTCGGCGCGAGAAGAAATAGACTACAAGCGAGGATCAGAGCATTCATGGTTCGGCTTTCCGTTCGAGTGGATGACATTGGAGTCGGACCTCACTCTCCCATAGTCGCAGATCCCACCCTAGCGAAGTATGACCGCGATCAGGTTCGGACCGTCACCCGCTTGACGAAGGTCTCGCCATCACGCGCACAAAGCTGGGGCGAGAAACGAGACGCTCTAACCACGCGTTCAGCGATGCGGGATAGCTCAAGAGCTCAGGCTCCTTGGGTCTCGCCCGCGTGAGCTGTCGGTAGAAAGGAAACAGATGGATGTCGGCTAGCGTAATGGATTCCCCGAGCAGGAACGGCTGATCACTGAGCGCCGCGGCGAGCTTTTCGAGCGCTGCGTGGAGACGAGCCAGAAGTGCTGCGCGCTCGTCTTCGTTCAAAGTTTCCCAATCATATTTGAACTCATCCAGATCGCCCTTGAGCGTCTCCGCGCACCAGTGCGTCCAGAGCCGCACGCGAGCGCGGCCCGCAGGATCCGCCGGCAGGAGCGGCGGATTCGGGAAGATCTCCTCCACGTACTCCGTGATGATCGCCGACTCCGGGATGACTTGATCGCCATGCACGAGGACCGGGACCTGCCCGGAGGGGTGAATCCGCAGGAGCTCGGCCGAAGGGTTGCCGAGATCTTCTTCGATCACCTGATAAGCAATGCCCTTCTCCTCGAACGCCATCCGCACGCGCATCGCGAACGGACAACGGCGGAAGGAATGAAGAATGAGAGGAACCTGAGAATCCTGCACATCGACTCCTTTCAGTTTGTTCTGGATTACCACTTCCAGTGCCTCCTGGGTTGAACTAGCATCGCCCCATGGTGCGTCCACTCCGCCAAGCCTGGATTGTTCTCGCGTTCGGCGCGATCGGGGCGGTCATCCTTTCCAACGCGCTTTTTGCCCGTAGCGGCGACTTCACAACCTTTTATCATGCCGCCCAGAACGTACTCGCGGGCCAACCCATTTATCTCGACCCCGCGCTACTCGACCCCGGCCAGCAAAACGACAATACCTACTTCTTCAAATATCCACCGTGGATTGCCACGATTTTCTCGCCGCTAGCCCTCCTAGAGGTCACGGGTGCCGGAATCGCTTGGCGATTGATTTGCGCGCTCTTGTCCTTCCTCATGATCGCCTGGACACTGAAGCGCACGCAGAACCCCGCATTGCTTGGACTCGTGACCGTCAGCTTCTGGGGTTTTTGGGTGATCAATCTCGTCACGGGGCAAACGGTCATCCCTCTCGCTGCGGCCACGCTTTTTGGCGCGGTCGCGGTCGAGTCAGAAACTCAAAACCGGACCCGCTCCGCATTGGGCTCGGCTCTGCTTTGGCTCGGACTTTCGACCAAGATCTTTCCGCTCTTTGTGCTGGTGGGACTGCGCTGGCGAGAGCTGAAGAAGATCCGCGTCCTGCCCTTCGCACTCGCGGCGCTCCTCCTGTCCCTTCCGGTGCTGGCCGCCTTCTCGTGGAACATCCCTTCGGCCCTTTCAAACTATCTTAGCGTCCTGAGCTCCTCGAAAGGCGGGATCGGCGGCGGATACTACGGTTTGCCGGTAGGATTCGCGTATCTGCTGGATCTTCCGGTAGAGGAGATCTCTTCGCTCCTGACCGGGTTCTACCCTTCGGCAGTGCTGGGTGCAGCCGTGCTGTTTTTCGCAAAGTCACGTGAACGCCTCCGCTCGGACTTCGCGCTTCGATTCGCGCTTGCACTCGGAATCGCCTCCGCGATCCAGCCTCTCGCCTTTACGTATTCCTACGTGGCCGTTTTTCCGCTCTGTGCGCTGGCCGTGGACCGCGCGTGGAGGGCAAACGAATCCAAACTCGCCCGGCTCTTAGCCGTGACGGGATGGCTCGCGGTGGTCCTTCTCCACTCGAAGGCTTCCGACTTCCTCGGCTTGTCCTGGCTTACGCTGGGCTTTGTTTCGACTAAACCCCTGGGTGTATTCTTGTTGGCAGGAAGCGTCCTCGTTTTGCGACCTAAGCCCGCAGATCAGACCTAGTCACCACTCGAGCTTACGCGCCTCACCCACCAGCAGGCTTCCCATCCCTCGACCGATCGCTTTCTCCGCTCGGAAGACCAAGCCCGCCAGCGCGGGCGAGAGCGGCGCTAGAAAAGGCGCGAAGATAAAAATCGTATTGAGTCGGGTCACCTGGAAACCGCAAATCTCCAGAAACTTCGCAAAGGCGTTCGGCGTGAACTTGCTGATGTGCTGCTCGTGGTACTTCACGGGACTGAATCGCTCGAGCACCAGTTCGATCAGCGGCCAGAGACTTCGGTAATTGGGGGTCGTCACGATCAGCCGGCCGTTGGGCTTCAAGACGCGCCTAGCTTCAGCGAGGGCTTTAGCGGCCAAAAACGGATGAATGTGCTCGATCACCTCGATGCTCGTGACGACATCGAAGCTTGCGTCCTCGAACGGAAGCTCAAAGGACTCGAGCGAAAGCGTTCTGAATTGAACGGGAGCACCCGGGAACTTTTCGCGGAAAAACTTCTGCGCGTACTCGATCTGCCCGCCCGCGATGTCGATTCCCACGGCTTGGACTCCGGGCTTCTCCTCCGAGAGAATATGGAGGAACGAGCCCGGGCCGCAGCCAAAATCCAAGACGCGCTCCCCGGGTTGAATACGGCGGGTAACTTCCTTGAACTTTTCACGGTGCCAGAAGCGCTGCGTCTTCCCGCCCGAGAGCATCGCCTGGTGGTAGTAGCCCGCAGGGATCTCGTCGTAATTGAAGGCGCTGGCTCGGACCGTATGAATGGGTAGCATCGCTGGCCCGATCATGGACCGAAGGGGGGCGACGATTCAAGACCTGTCTGACCCTCCCGGTCAAAACCCCTTGCCTGCTCCTCCCTTTACCGATACCCAGCGCCTATGCGCAGCCTCTTCAAAGTCCTGGTTTTATTGTCCCTCGTCCTCACCCCCGCCCTCGCAGGCGACCGGATGAACAACGGCGGCGGAAAGAACGAATGGCTCCTGAGCCACCTCCGCTCTGACCTTCTAGGGACCTATACGCGCTGCCAGGCCAATCTCGATTGCGCCAGCCTGCTGGCTCAGCTGGAGCCCACCCCTACCTCGGTCTATGAGCAGCTCACGACACTCCGGGCGGGCCTTGAGTTCCGCTTTGAAGGTTTAGAGGCTGAGCTTCCTTGCGCCGATCCACTCCGCGCATTGAGCCCGCTCTCGCAACCGGGACAAGAAATCGTTCGCATCTGTATTCCAGCTCTGTACGAGCTCACGCGCGAGGCGCTTTCGCTTGAGTTTGCGCGCGTGGTTTTTTCCAGCATCACTCGTCCCAACCCAGCACCCCAAGCGCTGATTGAAGCTTGGTCGCGGCAGTCCGTGCTCTCCACGCTCGAAGGGTCGGTTGAGTCGGAAGTCGCGGGATCACCGCTCCCCCGCCTGCACTGGTTTGCGGCCCGCTCGCTCAATGGGTATTCGGATCTCATCATCGCGACGGATCGCAGTGGCAGTGATTCCCTGAGCGCGCAGTTTGCGAACGCGGGACTGTGCGAACCCGAAAAGATCAAAGCGACGGATGCTAACTTCGGTGCCTGGTGGCTACGCCAATTGACCGCTGAGCGCTGGGTCGTAACGATGCCCTTTAGCGCAAGCTGCGGTCTCGTCCGCTGGGCGGGCGAAGTCGTCTGGGAACTCAAAGTAAAGTCGCCGAGCGACTTCACGACCAAGGCGATCTTCGTTCGCAGCTTGTACCGTCTTTACTGACGACTGAACGTGAGCGTCAGCGGCTCCGAGAAGCGCCAATACTGCGCCGGCGTCACTCCACCCGGACGAACAATAATCCCGTAAAGAGTGACGTTAAGAATCGGCCCGTCAAAGACGGGAACTCGCTTCCACGGATTCAAGAGGTCCGCCACTACTCGGTTTGGATCCTCGGGGTCACGCGACAGGCGGACCACATGCTTCATCTCCAGTGAGACCCCAAACGGTGAAGTGAACCGGTCCGGGTCCGCGACTACATACGCGCCACCGTCGAGAGACGGCATTTCGCTCACCGAGAACGCAGTTACCCCGGCGGGACAAGCCCCCGGAGGCGGCTCCTCGCTTGACGCTCCGGTGTTTCCCCCTCCGAAGCCCCCGCCATAAAAGACTCCGGTACCGGGCTCTACCCCGTCGCAGACCTTGAGCCACTTCACGTCGATCACTTTCTCGGGAACAACCGTGACCTCGGTCGGATCAAACGTGTAGCGCGCCGGTAAGCGCGATTGGGCTGAATACCCTGGTAAACGGCGGTTATTAATCCAGACGCGTACTTCCAGGACCTCGATGAACTTCGGTAAATTTTCGGGAAGATCATAATCGATCTTCAAATGACACTGACGCCCCTCGGGAGTCGCGGGTTCGCACCAAGACGCATTGATCTCGCGTCTAGCCTCTTCCGCATCCTCGGCGTGGATCATAGACACGATGTCGATTCCTACTTCGCTATCACTGGGCAGACCACTGGGCGAGACGAGAACCACATTCGCATTGAGCTGCTTTACTTCTTCGGTCATCCGCCAACTGGCTTCGAAGCGGAGCTGTTTTTTACCCGAGTAGGAAAGAACGATCTTGGGAGGAGCCTTGATTTGCAGGAGAAGCGGCGTCACTTTGTTCTCGGACATCCATCGAAATCGAGCAAGTTGCTGCGTCCTGATACGTTCCCACTCCAGATCCTCGGCGGGCACGGCAGGATCAAAGACACCGCCCAGCACGAAACTCGGAGATCGCGTGAAATCCAACTCGAGCGCACCCGAAGAATTTTTACGCGCAGGAACCCGCACGATCGCTTCTTGTGCGGAGGCACTCCCCGGTATGGCCATGACCGATGAGCGCATCGCGATCACGAGTTCCGAAGTCGAATCCTCCCAGCGCGCCTTCTCGAACCGAAACTGCGCGCCGACGATCTGCCGACCTTGATACGCGGGATCCTTCAGGGCGAGCGCGCGGAGGTCGATCGCCGTATGCGCGTCCCGTAAGAAGAGATGCGTGCCCATGGCCGTGAGGGTCTGCGGAGTCCAGGACCAAGGGACGGATTGATCCAGCGACTCAAGCGTCAAGGATTCAAGGAAGAGCCCTTCACCGCCAAAAATCGCGAGCGACTCGGACCTGACCTGCAGCGCTTGAACCCAGTCCGCCGACCAACGATCCAGTTTACGCGTCGGCTCGTCGAGCTCACCGAGATGGTGACCGACTTCGTGGAAATAAAGCCCAAGCGTCGTGGAAAGATCCATCCCTTGCGTGGCGGGGACGAGGTAGCGAATCGGGGAAGCAGGTTCGAGACCCGTCACGGCCACGCGATGCGTTCCCGCGGAAGCAAAGTCCCCATCGGGGCTCTCGAGTGGAATCAACGGCGTGCGTAGCTCGGTGTCGATCAGAGGACTGAGACGGCTGATCAACGTTTGCGCATCGGCACTCAGACGATTGGAATCGCGCGCGGTCGCCATCAGCCAAGGCAGATGGTTTCTCGCCCAAGTGAGATAGAGGGCGCCACTGGTGGGGGCCGCGTGAGCGGGAACGGCCCAGCTGCAAAGGAGGAGACCCAGAAGACCTAGGGCGCATTGCGTCATACGCGTGGATGTACGCGACCGAAGGGCTGTTTTCAATGCCCTTTTGGCGGGCTTTGTTGTAGACGCATCGCATTGTGAGCGCCTCGGGCAACACCCTGATCTTTCAGTCTCTTTTCGAATGGCGGGACCCGGCCCAGTTCCGGGAGGCCCTGCTTGCGCTCCAGTCTCAGCGACGGGTTTCGCTTCCCACCTGGGCAAAGCGCCTGGGCTACCAAAGCCCGCGTAGCCTCGGCATGGTTTTGAATGGGAGCCGCCGCCCAAGCGCTAAGCTCCTTGCCTCGCTATGCGCGGACGCCCAATTGAGCGCTGCCGAAACCGAATTCATCTCTCTCCTTTACGTGACCACGAAGGGACGCCCCTCGCCCGCCGCACTCCGGCGTCTGGAAGTTTTGCGCAAGCAGCACTCACCGGCCCAGCGACGCACGCTCTCCCTATCGGAAGTCGGCCAGCTCTCGCACTGGCTGACCTTTGTGATTAAGCAGCTCGCGGGCGCACCGGGCTTCACGCCAACGGTGATGTGGATTCGCTCGCGCTTGAAGAACGCTGACTCCATCTCGGTGAAGCGCACGCTCGATCTACTCGAGAGCCTGGGCATTCTTCAGGGCGGCAGGCTGGTCGACTCGCGCGCTCTTTTTGGGCCGATCGATACGCCGTCCACTTTTGTACGACGCCATCATCGACAAATGCTTCAGCAAGCCTCCAAAGCCATCGAAGACGAACCCGTCGATCGACGCGAAATTCTTTCCTGCACCTTGCGCGTAAGCTCACGAGATTTGCCGACGATCAAAAAGCGGATGCGAGCATTCGCGGATGAGTTCGAAGCGGAATTCGAAAAAGCAGATGCGTCTGACGTGGGTCAGCTCAACTTGCAGTTCTTCCTCCACACTCGAGATTGAGGGCGTAAACCCCAGGTCTCGTTAGCGCGCTCGATGACTCGGCGACGCCATGGGATTAGGCTGGACCGGTTGATCGCCATACAGGTTGACCTCACCCGCTGCGCGAGTCCTCGCCGAAGGATCCGTGGCCCCTTGGTTCGGATAGACCTGATGGGTCCCTTGGTTGGCACCCTGGTTGGGATAGCCCGTCGTGGAAGCTGAATCATCATTCTTCGAACTACACCCTCCTAAGCAAATGAGCAGGCTCGCAGCGAGCGCCGAAGAAATCGTCGTGGCCAAAGAACGGGTACGTGAAGGTTTCATGAATTCTCCAATCGGGATGCAGCGGGTGACGCTGTTGAGTTCACGATCAAGGAGAGCAACTGTCGTTCCGACCGTTTCGGCCCCGCTCGCCCGGCAATTCGCACTGTAGCCGCGGAAGAACGGGATCTATTGCCTGAATTGGCGACTTTCGTTTGAGTGCGGTAAAACGACTTGATGAAGACTTCGATGAGCACACTCCCCGAAACGC
>JBEIOW010000251.1:0-4197 GCA_040377385.1 Bacteriovoracaceae bacterium
AGGCTCAGTGGAGACCCGGCACGACGCTCGACGATATCGAGAAGAGCGTGATTCTCGAGGCGCTGAACTACCACAAAGGGAATCGTACGCACACGGCGCGCGCGCTCGGCATTTCGATCCGCACGCTTCGGAATAAGCTCGCCGATTATCGCCGGGTAGGCATTCACGTCTGAGATCTGATTTTGACGGGGGCAAGTCCTGCCGGTTTTCACCTCCTTCCGGCAGGACTTGCCCGCCCCGTTCGGTGTGCGCACCGCGCGGAGCGCGTAGGTTGAAGGAGAGAGAAGCGGTTTCCGGCATACGGCTTGAAACGCTTGTAGTTCGGGATCCCTTCGGCGGCAGGAGTTGCCGAGGGCTTTGTTGGTCAGCATTAACGGCAGGATGCCTATGATTGAGAATGCAGGTTTTGACCCCATCATCGGAGCGCTGAACACATCGCTCAATCTGCGTCTCCATAATCAGGGCGTCATCTCGTCCAACATCGCCAATGCCGACACTCCTGGCTACAAAGCCAAAACCATGGACTTCGAGACCGCGCTGCGCGACGCGATCGGCGCGGATAACGGCCTGAAGGTCGAAGGCGCCAAGAAGCGCATGACCGATCCCACCAACCCCGAGATCTACGATGATCCGGATGGAGTCGAAGGGCTTGACGGTAATACCGTCGATCGCGCCCGCGAGATGGCCCGCATGGCTGAGAACCAACTGATGTACGACGCGTCGGCCGAGATGCTTCGCCGGAAGCTCGGGATGCTCAAGTACGCGATCACCGAAGGCGGAGGCGGTCGCTGATGGACTTCTTCACCTCGATGAGAATTTCGGCCTCGGGCCTCGATGCGCAGATGAAGCGCATGAACACGATTTCGAGCAATATCGCCAACGCCGAAGTCACGGAATCCGCCGACGGCAGCGGGCCCTATCGCAAGAAGGACCTGGTGCTCGCCGCACAGACGGACCGCGAAAGCTTCGACGAGGTCCTCAAAGGGCAGCTCGACGAGCATGCGCAAGGCGTGCAGGTCGTCGAAGTCTACGAGGACCAGCGTCCGCCACGCATGGTCTACAATCCTTCTCATCCTCAGGCCAACGCGGACGGTTACGTCGCGATGCCGAATGTGAATCCAGTTGAAGAGATGGCCAACATGATTGCGGCCCAACGTTCGTACGAGGCTAATGTGACCGCGCTGAACGCGGCGAAAGCCATGGCGCTCAAAGGTTTAGAGATCGGGAAGTAAGCCGGCGTAAGCCGGGGAGAAGGTGATCGATGTCGAGTTTAGAGATCGAAAATCTGTCGGGTGGGATGGAGATCGGCGGCGGGCTAGGTGGCCTGGGCGCCGGCAAGGTATCCGAGCGTAAAGTTCTCCAGGAGATGGCCACGCAAGGGATGGACGTTTCGTCCTCCAGCGCCGTGACGGGTCCGGGGACCGAGACATTCGGGAAAGTGCTGGATCGTTCTTTTGAGACCGTGAACCAGCACCAAGTCGATGCTGATCGCGCGATCAAAGAGATGGTCGCCGGACGGACGAAGAACCCGCACGAGACGATGCTCTTGATTGAGCGCGCCGATGCTTCTTTGAAGCTCGCGATGCAGGTTCGGAACAAAATTTTGGACGCTTACCGCGAAATCATGCGGATGCAAGTCTAGTTAGGGCTGGTTTGAGGGGATCAGACTCATTTTCCTAGGGGATATAGAACGTGAACGATTTCTTTAGCCGCATCAGCAACCAGACCACCTCGTTCTTCGGCTCCCTTTCGGGCCCGCGGAAGGTAGCGATGGTCGCGACCATGGCCGGGGTGATGGCCTCAATCGTGGCACTCTTCTATTGGGCGGGGGACAAGACGTATGTTCCGCTGCTGAACAACCTCACGTCCGAGGACTCTGCCTCGGTCGTGCGCGTGTTGGCCGAGCGACGGGTCCCGTACCGAGTCGATCCGAGTGGCAAGAACATCTCGGTTCCCCCCGAGAACCTCGACATGATGCGCCTCGAATTGGCGAGCCTCGGTCTCCCTCAGAGCGGCACGGTCGGTTACGAAGTTTTCGACAAGCAATCTCTCGGCACCACTTCTTTCGTCCAGAAAGCAAATCAGAAGCGCGCGCTCGAAGGCGAGCTCATGCGCACGATTGGCACCATCAAAGGTGTCAAGCGCGCACGTGTTCACCTGGCAATTCCACAGAAAAGTACGTTCGTCGAGGACGCGAAAAAACCTTCGGCTTCGGTTTTCCTCGATCTTTTGCCCGGTACGACGCTCACGGATCGCCAGATCCAAGGCGTGGGAACACTCGTCGCCAAGGCCATCGAGGGCATGGATGTTCAAGACGTCGTGATCGTCGACTCGGTGGGTAAGGTGCTTTCGAAGAACAGCAACGATCCCCTCGCGCTCGCGAGTGCGACGCAGCTTGAGTTCCGTCAGAAGTACGAACAAGAGCTGGAGAAGCGGGTTGAAGCGATGCTCTTCCGCGTGGTCGGCGACGGTAAAGCCGTCGCGCGAGTCAATGCCGACCTCGACTTCTCTCAGGTCAACGAGACGCAAACTCTCTACGACGCCGACGGTACAGCGGTCCGCCAGATGCAGCGGGACGGCACGAACGCCGAAGGTACCCGTCCGGGTCCCGTAGGCGTAGCGGGCGCGGCGGCGAATCTGCCGAACCAGCAACCTCCGGCCCCTCCCGTGGTGCGGAACACGACGAATCGGAACAACGAGATCATTCAGTACGACGTTCCGACGACGGTTCGTCGCACGATGAAGGCCGCCGGCAGCGTGAAGCGGCTATCGATCGCCGTCATGGTGGATGGTAAGCCAGTGCGAGTTCCGGCCACCGAGACGACGCCCGCCTCGACGAAGAGTGAGGCTTGGTCTCCGGAGAAGCTCAAGGAATTCGAGGCGATCGTCGCTTCGGCCGTAGGTCTCGACAAGAAGCGCGGCGACATTCTCGAAGTGAAAAATATGGACTTCGCGCGCGAGGATTTCGAGGAGGCCCAGCGCATCCTCGCCGACGCCGAGCGCAAGGGCTACATTCAGAACCTGATCTTGTACGGGGTTATGGGCCTCGTAGTCATCTTGTTCTTCTTCCTCGTCGTTCGCCCGTTCATCAAGTGGATGACCGAGAACACCATGGAAAGCGTCGAGAACTACCTGCCGCAAACCATCGAAGAACTCGAGAAGCTGAACAAGAACGCGCCGCTGCCGGGCCTCGAAGAGGCCGTACCGGTGCTTTCGGACAAGATCGATCCCGAGAAGGTGGAGGGCGAGATGATCAAAGAAAAAGTCATCACGCTCATCGAATCCAATCCGCACAAGGCGGCGCTGATTATTCGCGATTGGCTACACTCGGAGCCGAAAAAGAAAGTGGACGAAAAAGCGGTCGCGGGCGGCGCGAAGGGCTAGTCGGCTTAACGGTAACGGTCGGATTGGCGCGGCGGGTGCCGTGCGCGCGCAGAGGAGAGAGAAATGGCGTTCAACAACTTCGAGGAAATGTCCGGACTGGAGCGCTCAGCACTCCTTCTGAACGTGCTGGGTAACCAGGTCACCGCGCAGATCTTCAAGAAGATGAAGGATAACGACGTGAAACGCCTGGTCGCCGCCATGGGGCAGGTGAGCAAGGTGCCGATCACCTCGGTCCGCGAGACCCTCGAATCCTTCTATACGGAGATCGCCGAGGAGGACACGCTCATCTTCGGACACGCTCAGGGACGCGATTTCGTCCTCGCCACCCTGGGGGAAGAACGCGCCAAGACAGTCCTCGGTCAGCTTTCGGTCGTCGAAGGCTCCCGCACCCTGGAAGCGCTCGAGCTCGTCGACTCTCGCACGCTCGCCAACTTCCTTATCAACGAACATCCGCAGACGATCGCGCTCATCCTGGCGCACCTCGAGCCCAACAAGAAGTGCGAGGTCCTCAAGCGCCTGCCGGAGGGGATCCAGACCGAAGTTGTGCTCCGGATCGCGAACCTCGACTTCATCTCGCCGAACCTCATCGCGCAGGTCGACGAGGTCCTCAAGGCCGAGCTTGCGACTCTCGGCTCCATCGATACTCAGCAGCTGGGCGGCGTGCAGCCGATCGCCGAGATGCTCAACGTCATGGACAAGACGAGCGAGCAGAACATCATGGCCCGCGTCGAGGAGAAGGATCCTCAGCTGGCCGAAGAGATCCGCAAGCTGATGTTCGTCTTCGAGGACATTGTCTTCATCGACGATCGCGGG
>JBEIOW010000142.1:0-5767 GCA_040377385.1 Bacteriovoracaceae bacterium
CGGAAGCTGACATGACGCTCGCGTCGCTGCTGCTTTTCAAAGGTGAGGGTTTCTACCTCGACGTTTCCGTAACCGGAGTTGCGATATTCGAGGAGGATACGCTCGCGAATGGAGCTAACGTAATCGGTCGAAAATCCGACGACTCTCATTTCGTCGATCCAGGCGTTGATCTCGCCTTTAGAAAATGCCTCGTTGCCCTGAAAACCGAATGTGACTCGATCACCCAGCTCAACCACGAAAATGAGCTCGTTCCAGCTTGCAGGCTCAGAACCTGCTGGCATGGGGGCCGCGGCAAGTTTCGTCTCAACGACTCGGGCACCGACGAATTCTCGGCTCGCTAACTCGTCCTGAATCGCGCGGCGTGCGAGCTGCAGTTTCTCCTGATCCAGGAGGTCGCCGACTTTCAACGTCTGTCGCTTGGAAATCTCCTCGCGGAGGTCTTCCCAGTCTTCCTCTTCCGGACCAGCCAGCTGGAAATTCAGTGAGGCAATCCGAGAGGGTTGACCCTCACTGACCTGAATTTGTACGACGTTCTCGATCTGGCCTGAAGAAGACTTCTTTCTGACGAGCTCGGTGCGAATGGCCGCCTTATCGTAGCCCCGCGCGAAATACAGATCCTTGATGTTTTGGGCGGTACGCACAAGGCGAGCGCGATCCAGTTCGGCACCCGTCACCACTTCGATCGAGGCCTCAATGTCCTCCGGTGAAAGCGCCTGAACGCCAACCAACTCGATCTCTTGAACGATCAATCGCGACTCAGCCTTCACCTCGATCGAAGAACCGGCTAAAACCAGTCCAAGGCCAATGAAGAGAGGATGGATCGATTTCATGCTCACTTGAACCGCTTCTGCAACTTGAGATCCAGTCCGTAGGAATACGGATTGTCAGTTCGCGCGGTGTCTCCGTCACGGGAATCCCAAACCCCGTTGACCGATACTCCGGGAGTGACCTGGTACTCAAGATTGACTTCACGTTGCGAGCTATTTCCAACTCCGACCGTACTCCCCACCGAAACTGAAACATTTTTCCCGATATTGCGGCGAATGATGATCTTGGGCGATGCACTGGTTTCGGTCTCGCCCCGCGGACGCGTCACGCTGGTCGCGGTCTGCGAGTCGGTAGCTTCACCGATCTGAATCTGAAATCCGGTGCGCTCCTCGACGTCGCGGTTGAAATCGAGGGAATGCAGCAACAGGGATGCCGCCTCGCCCTGCTCGAACGTACTGGAGGAGCCAGCGCGCAGTCGGCGCGCATCTGCGCCAGTTGCTCCGATCGTGAGCAGAGAAAGGATCTCGTTCTCCGCCAATACCGGATTGGAAGAAAGCTCGATCTTGTAATCATCGACACGGCCTGAGGCAAACAGCTGGATCTTCGTGCTTCCGACTTCCGTCGAGGCGTTGAGGTTGAACGCCGGGTTGACGCTGACCGGACTGTCGAAGCGGGCGCTGCCTGACTGAATCTGGAATATCTGGTCCTTGAAATTCATGCGGCCCTGCACGATCTCCGCGCTACCGATCGGCCGAGGGTTGTCGACGGTATTCACGAGCCGGACCTGCCCTTTCAACTCGGCGTCGAAGAGATCGTTCTGAACCAGAATGCCGCGCTCCGCTTTGGCGTCGAGATCGATCTTGAACATCGGCAGGTCGCCTGAATCGCGACGCGCGGGAGGCGGCGTGTAGCGAGCCGTGCGCAGCCCTTGTCCGGCGGAGTTGTTGAGAATCTTCTCGCGAATCAATCCCGAGTCCGCAACCACCGTTCCGTCTACGAGATAGGGCAGCTCTTTCCCTCGAATTTGAAACTTTCCTCGCACCTTTACGAATTGGAAGGGGAAGACTTTGATTCGGCTGCCATTGATCTGGGCGTTGAGGGCGAGCTCCGGAACGCGGTCCGGATGCAACGTGACCGAGCCACCCGCCGCGAAGCGCCCGTTGGCGAGATCGGACTCTACCCGCTCAAGAGAAATCACATTCTGCGATAGTCGCAGTAGCCCTCGGACGTCTTCAAAGGGAGATTCCAGTAGCGACGTTCGGACTGAAATTCCATCCAACCGCGCGACACCCGAGACGATCGGTTCTTTCCAACGGCCGGCAATTCTACCATCCACCAGAACCCGACCGCTCGCCTGCTCAACGGTTGAAGTGACAAACTCGACAATGGCCGGCGACCAAGCTCCGCTCACGGTGCCGTCAATGGCGCCGGCATTAGCACGAAGGCGAAGCTCGCTCGTCTGCCCAGCCCCAGTGATACTCACCCGAGTGGATTCGAATGTGCCCCCGGCGATGCGCACCGAAACCGGAGACACCAAAGTCCACGAGCCTCCCGTCTTATTCAGTTGATAGGCCTTCAGCTCACCACGGCCGCTGGCGAGCTCTTCCGAGCCGGTGTTAAAGCTCAGGTCCAACTCTCCGCTGATTCGCGCGACGAGCAAAGGATCCGGGGCAAGCGCTGGGTTGAGAATCAGCAGAAACGGAGAGAAATCAAGTGACCGCGCCAAGACCCGAAAGCGCGAAGGAGAGCCGATTTTAGAGTCGTAATCGATCGATAGCTCTCCCTGCTCGCCGAATCCCTTTCCGTTCACCTTGAGTTTGCCTGCGGAAGAGAAAAGCGAAAGTTCGCTGTCGGGTAAGGACTGACCGCGAACGGTGAGACGGTTCAGCGCGACCAAGGTGTCCGATTCAATCGCACCGAATTTACCTTTGCCGCTCGAGCGAAGCTCAAGCGCACCTCGCATGGGAACATCGAGCCGGAGAATCCGATCGAAGGACTGAACCTGAAGTCCTTGAGTCGCGACACTCCATTCGATCCGGTCATCCGAATCGTAGGATATTGATGCGTTGATCCGTGCGTCCTGCTTCCGGGCGACAAAGGACTCGATGAGGTACTTACCCCGCACGTAACCGCCTTGAAGTTTAACGTCCCTAAGCCGCTCGCCGAAATAGTCCCAATCGGCTCCGTCCAGTCGGGCTCGGATTTCCATCAAGCTGAAGTCGGGAGGCCCGGTCACTTTCACGGTGCCTTTCACATCACCGATGAGGCTCTTTGGATACCAGCCGATGGGATCCGTCAGCGTGGAGAAGACGTCGCCGAGCTCTTCAAATCGACCTTTCGGGATCTTCACATCGAGATCGATCGCTTCTTTTATGCCCAACGCGATCTTGCCATCGACTTCGTACTCGGTGCGACCTTTCTGAAGCTCGATCTTCTGGAAGAGCAGATCACTTGGATCATCATCGTAGGTGATCCGTCCCTGCAGGGCGCCGAGTTTCAGTCCCAGATACTCCGCGGCCTTCAGCTTCGCATCGAAATCGATCAGGACGCGCGCCGTTGGCCCATGCACATGAACCGCCAGGCTTCCCTCGCCACCGATCTTCGACGCCGCGAGAGATTCGATCTCCGAAAGGTCCACTTCACCGGCGCCGTTGAGGTCCCAACCGTTCTTGAAGTCGATCTTGCCCGTCACGCCGAGCTTGGTCTTTTTGAGGGAAAGGAAAAGCCCTTCCGGGCGAAGCTCTCGGGAGTCCACGTGAACCGCACCCTCCAACGCCAGCTCGGGGATAACAAGAATGGGTCGCAGCGGCTTATTTTGTTGGTAGCGCTGGTTGTCGAGCTGAAAGCGCGGGATCACGAGCTTCAGATCCGCCGTGACGGACCAGTCGTCTTTCTTGCGCGTCGGTTGAACCTTGGCGAGCACTTCGCCGTTAATTCGGAAGTCGAGTCCGTAAACGTCTTTCGGCGAGCCGGCGACGAGCCAGTGAAGGTGCGCACTTTGCAGCTTCGCAGAGACCGTCAACGGTTCGAATGATTGGGGCTTCCATTGGAACGCTCCGAGCTCAACGCGTCCACCGGAAGCAAGCTGATAGCCGCCCAACCGCGGACGTTCCGCTGCGGACACGAAGGCGCGTGCGACGTTCAAAATCGGCCCACCTTCGCCCGCCTGCTCAAAACCGCCTTCAATCTCCAGATCGTCGGCGCGCCAATTTTTCCACCGAAAATCACTGATCCGGAAGAGTCCCTTGGCCTGCAGGTTCTCGACAATGCGATCTAGCCTGGTTTCGATCTTCCCTTCAAATCGAAGCTTTCCTTCAATTTCGTTCTTGGGATCATTCTTCGCGTTGAACTGCGGAAAGACCTTGCTCACGATGATCGGCAGATTGCCTTCCAGCTCAAGGTCTCCACGAACGGGAAAGCCGGCGGGTTTGAGAATATCCCCGGTGATCTCGAGCGAAGTCTTCACGCGAGAACCCATGCCCTCCGCATCCAGTCCGATCAATCGGAATTCCTTCGCGCTCACGGTCGCCAGGCCCACAATGCGCTCCAAGCGCAGATCACCTACGTTCCAGGACTTGGGAAGGCTTGCCGTAACGTCACGGACTTTCAAAGACAGCTCGTAGCCTGGTCCGCCAGTGACTTCCGCCTGGGAGATCGATGCCTCTTCGGCCATCAACGAAACGGAGAGTCGCGGCTCGCTGAGCTCGAACTGCAATCGCGTCCGCTCGAGCGCGAACGAATCAATGCGTACCTGGAGCAGATCGCCCCAGCTCACGCCTAAGGTCTTTTTGCGGGCCGCTTTTGGAGCATTGTTCTTGGAAGGATCGAGAGGAAGGAATACCTCACCGTCCACGACCGCGATCTGGCTAATCCGAACGTTGCCCGCAAAGATCTGGAAGGGAAGAAAACGCAGCTCTAGACGCTCGGCACGAACGCGTGTTCCTGCCGGAAGATCGATAGAGTTCTTCTCCTCGACCTCGATCAAGGGGTTACGCAGCGAAAGAGAGGGAGGGAAGAGTCCGATCGCAAGTTCCGAGAAATCCGCCTGCACACCCAGATCACGGGGCAGGTACTTCACCAAACCCCGCTTGAGCAGCAAGGCGAACTGCGCGCTCTGGATAAACCCCACCACCCCGAAGACCAAAACCAGAACGATCAGACTGAAGAGGAGAAACGGTTTGCGCCTCATTTCGACCGCAGCTTGCGCTCCAGAATCGCCCTAATTCGCTCATCAACGTCGCGATACCGCGGCTCGATGGCGGCGGCGCTCCGAAAATGCTTGAGCGCCTCCTCTTCGCGATCGAGTACTTGATGGGCACGCGCGAAAAGATAGAAGAGCTCAGTTTTCCGCGCCCGCGGAAGATCCGGATTCGCAAGCATCGGATCCAAGCGCAGGATGACGTCGAACGGGCGCCCCATTCTGAAAAGCGCTTCCGCCGCGAGAACATGCACTCCCAGTTCCGTCGCCCCATTTTGAATCAGCTTCTCCAGAAGCTCGTAGGCCAAGGGATGCTGGCCCATTTCTAGGAGCGCCACCGCGAAGTCCGCGCAGGTCTGCGGCTTCTTTCCCTGCAGCGCCTTTTCGACCGCGTTCCGAAAATCAGCGGTAGGCTCAGCCCCGGAAAAAAGACCCAGCCCCAGATCCCGGTCCAGATCCCGCATCACCTGCTCAGGATCCTCAGGCGCTTCGCTTTTTACCTTATTGCGGCGAATCGGGACGTGTGGCGCCTCGCGCGAACTGAGTAGCCGCTTCAACTCTTCGTCCTGAATTTCCTCCAAACGCTTTCGCGCTGTAACGTGCCGAGGCTGCTTGAGCAGGATGCGACGAAGGATGCGCTTCGCGTCCTCGAAGAAACCTTCCTGAATCAAAATCTTCGCGCTGTCGAGTGCTTCGGAGATTGCGTCTTTGGTCACCGGCGATGACGCGCCCGCCGGGGACGCGTCCGAACACATGAGCGGGATGCCGCCCCCCAGCGCGACGGTGTCCGCGGGTGGAGAA
>JBEIOW010000357.1:0-3165 GCA_040377385.1 Bacteriovoracaceae bacterium
CCCGCGGCGACCCCGTTCCCCAGGCCCGCATCCCCGTGGCAGGACACACACTGCTGGCTGAAGATCTCTTTGCCACGCGCGATCATTTCGGGCTTCGAAACCCACGGTTCCGGGAACTGAGGGCCAGCGTTCGCCACGGCGACGAAAATCGGCTCCTTCATCGTCTTCATGACGGGGCCCCGGTAGAAAAGATCCGAAGCCGTAAGGACGATGAAAATCGCCAGGAAGAGGAACGAGGTCATGAAGATGACCGTGTACTCCTTCTTGTCGTGGCGAAGCGCCATGAAGAACGCGCAGACCAGCGTCGCCTTCGTGGAAGCCACGAGAAGGACGAAGAACATGTTCCACGCGCCCAAGTTGACCTTGGACATCGCGACCGTGATGGCCGTGAAGACGAGGAGCGCGATGAAAACCTTCACCGCCGTGGAGTCCTTCAGGATCGGATGTCCGAGTCCGTCGACTTCGCCCTGATGGTGGTGCCCCTGGTGCGGGCCGTTTCCGTGAGAATGAGGATCGTGAGTTTGGTTCGCCATGTCGTTGCTCTCTTAAGGGACCAGGTACATGAGGGGGAAAAGGAAGATCCACACCAAGTCGACGAAGTGCCAGTAGAAGCCCGTGATCTCGACCGGGGTGTAATACGTGGAGTTGAACACGCCGCGCTTAAGCTTGATCATCATCCAAATCATCAGCCCAACGCCGACCGCGACGTGAAGGCCGTGCAGTCCGGTCATGACGAAGTAGAGCGAGAAGAAGAGCGGCGCGTGCGGATCCTTGATCTCCGTATTCGTGAACAAGAAGCCCGGCAGCAATCCATCGTGGATCTTGTGGCTGTACTCGAAGTACTTCACGACGAAGAACCCGAAGGCGAGCGCGATCGTCAGGCCGATGTAGTTGAACGCCTTCTGGATCTGATTCCGCTGCGTTGAGCTCACGGCCAACATCATCGTGAGCGAGCTCGTGATCAGGATGACCGTGTTGATCGTCCCCATCTTCACGTCGAGGAACTTATGCGCCTCGTGGAACATGTTCGGGTAGATCCCCCGGAAGATCACGTAAGCGACGAACAAGCCGCCGAACATGAGCACCTCAGTGACGAGGAATACCCACATTCCCTCTTTCGCGGCCTGGAACTGCTGCTCACGCGACTCGAAGTGGTGCGCGTGGCCCGGGGTCGATGGATGTGCGGAAGACATTCTTCAGCTCCTTGAGCGTTGAATTCGGATTAAACTTTCACCACTTTTTTGTCGGGATGGTACTCGTACGGCCACTCAGTCACCGTCGGAGTCTCCAGGAAATTCTCGTGCGGAGGCGGCGACGAGGTCTTCCACTCGAGACCATTGGCTTCCCAAGGATTCGAGCCGGCTGGCTTCCCGTTAAACATCGCCTTGACCATGTAAACCGCGACAATCACGAAACCCAGCGCGAGCATCCAAGATCCGACCGTCGACACGCGGTTGAGCATCAGGAACTCAGGCAGATAGCTCCAGTAACGCCGAGGCATGCCCTGCGATCCCATGATGAACTGCGGGAAGAAGGTGACGTTGAAGCCGCCCAAAATCAGCAACCAAGCCCAAAACGCCGGCTTCTCGGGGTACATCTTCCCGAACATTTTCGGGAACCAGTAGTGCATGCCACCCAGGAGCGCCATGATCGTGCTGCCGACCATCACGTAATGGAAGTGCGCGACGACGAAGTAGGTGTCCGTCAGGTGGACGTCGAGAGCGAGCGTTCCGAGGAACACCCCCGTCAAGCCGCCGATCATGAAGAGCTCAAGGAAGCCGAACGAATAGAGCATCGGCGCGTTGAAGCGCAGCTGCCCGCGGTACATCGTCGCCACCCAGCTGAACACCTTGATGCCCGTCGGCACCGCGACGAACATCGTCAGCAGCGAGAAGATGAAGTTGGCGAGCTCCGCCTGGCCGCTGACGAACATGTGGTGACCCCACACAATGAAAGCGATGAGCGCGATCCCGAACGACGAATACGCGATCGCGCGGTAGCCGAAGATCGGCTTGCGCGAGAACACGGGAATCAGCTCCGAGATCACCCCGAAGGCCGGCAGCGCCATGATGTACACGGCCGGGTGCGAGTAGAACCAGAAGAAGTGCTGGAACAAGACCGGGTCGCCGCCGAGCTTAGGATCGAAGATCCCGATGCCGACCACGCGCTCGACCATGAGTAGGAGAAGCGTGATCGCGAGGACCGGCGTCGCCAGGACCTGCACGATCGACGTCGCGTAAAGCGCCCAACAGAAGAGCGGCAGACGAGACCAGGTCAACCCCGGTGCCCGCAGCTTGTGCAGCGTCACGATGAAGTTCAACCCGGTCAGAATCGACGAAAACCCGGCGATGAAAGCGCCGGCCAGCACGAGGATGACCGTCGTATTGGTTTGAATCGAGTAAGGCGTGTAGAACGTCCAACCCGTGTCCGCGCCGCGAAGGAAGAGCGCCGCGCAAGCGAAGATCGCACCCAAAAGATAGATGTAATAGGACGCGAGGTTAAGCCGCGGGAACGCGACGTCCTTGGCCCCGATCATGATCGGCATCACGAAGTTGCCGAGCGCGCCAGGAATCGCTGGAATGACCACGAGGAACACCATGATGGCGCCGTGGTAAGTGAACATCTTATTGTACGTCGCCGCATCGAGCATGCCGCCCCCACCGCTGTGGTAGAGGTGCATCCGGATGATGAGCGCGAACACGCCACCGATCAGGAAGAACGTCAGGACGCTCAGCAAGTACATCAGACCGATGCGCTTGTGATCGAGCGTCGTGAGCCAGGACTTCAGTCCCGTCGCATGATTGAGATAGTGGGTTCCGTGGGCTTCGCTGTGCGCGTGTGCGGCCGTCATGATTTGATTCTCCTCACTGCAAGTCCGCTCACTTCAGAGCCTTGATGTACTCGATGATCGCGTTCATTTCGGTCATCGTGACCTGTCCTTCGAACGTTGGCATCACGGGCGAGTAGCCCTTAGTGACCTTCGCGTTCGGGGTCAGGATCGAATCTTTGATGTAGTTGTCGTCTGCGATCGCCTTCGATCCGTCGGTGAAAGCCACTTCCGAACCGTAGAGGCCCTTGTAGGAAGGACCGATTCCCTTGGTGCCGTCCGACGTATGGCAGGCGATGCAGCCTTTCGTCTGGGAAAGCGTCTTGCCCTGCTCGGCC
>JBEIOW010000416.1:0-2755 GCA_040377385.1 Bacteriovoracaceae bacterium
AGCGAAGTGAAGGACTCCGTGCAAACCGTGCTGAGCGATGTAAGGAACATCTTTCGAACGCAGCGGAACGGAAACGTCATGCTCGATCAAGTCGAAGTGCGGACTCTCGAGCGCACGCGTGAGGTTACTGCGACGTCCCGTGAGGTAATTGTCGACAGCGGTGACGGCGTATCCCTTCGACAGAAAGAGATCGCAAAGATGAGAACCCACGAAGCCCGCGCCGCCGGTGATCAGAACGTGTTTCATCCAGATTCCCTCATGACTGCAACCGATCTAACACGTCGCGATAGATCTGGTCCATCTCACGTGCGAGGCGAAGATAGTGAAAATCCTCGGCAAGACGCGTTCGCGAAGAAGCCGAAGCTTTCGAAAAAACCCCCTGCTCGGCGCGCTTCATCGCGTTGGCCCAGGCACGAACGTCGGTTGGCGCAAGCCAGACCGCCTCTTCTGGACGCAAGGACTGGAGCGCTTCCAAATGCGCAGGAATCCGCGAAACAAGCACCGGAACACCCAGAGCCGCCGCTTCAAGCGGAGGAAGCCCGAAACCTTCGTAGAGCGAAGGAAAGACCAGCGCGCCCGCTGAGGCCAGTAAGATTCTGGCTTCCTCATCAGGAAGCGGTCCCGATCGAATCACTCCTTCCGGCACACCGTCACCGGGCAGCGTTCCGGCGGTGATGACGAGCGGCCAGAACTCGCGAGGTGCGGTCTCGGAGCGAGCCATCGCATAGGCCCCGAGCAGGCGCGTGAGATTCTTATGGGGCTTATGGGGACTGAGGCAGAGAAAAAAAGCGCCTCGTTTAAGTCCCAAGCGCGCGAGAAGTTTCTCGCGGGCCGATTCATCGATCGGCAGCAGAAATGACGGATCGAGCACATTTCTCGCGAGACGGACGCGGCCCGGCGCTAGCTCCAGCCACTGCTGGAGCTCGTTACGCGAAAACTCCGAGACCGCGACGAGTGCCCGCGCTCCCCGAACCGAACGCCGAAGCAAAGTGCGGTAGTAGAGACGCTCTTTCCATCCTCCATAGGTGAGGTGATTCAGATCATGAACCGTCTGGATCCAAGGAACCGGACAACGCGGTAAACTCGCGAAGCTTGTCGAATGATAGAGCCGCGCCCCACTCTGTCGGATCGAGTGAGGAATGCTGATCCACTCGCGTGGGCTGAGAAACTCGGCCGCGCAGGCCACGGTTTCAAATCCCCCGAGTGATTCCGGGGACGGACCCAAGGCGGGATCCACGAGAAAAACGGGTCGGTAAGACAACTCACGGGTGCCCGACAACTCCCGCAATCCCCGCGCGAGCAGCGAGACGTAACGGGCGATTCCGTTCATCCGCGGCCCGAGCATCCGGGCGTCGATGAGGATTTTAGGAAGCTGGAGGGCTTTTTCCGAAGTCACCGTTTTCTCCGCGATTTTATCGCCCGCTGACGGCCTCGCGCGGCCATGCCGCATGCAGGGTTCAAAGCGCAACGCCCGCAGATTTCTTCCACGTAGCGATTCTTGCACTGCTTAAGGATACCTAGCCTGCAGAGCGAAAAATCGAATCGCACGGGGTCGGCAGGATCCAGTTCCATCAACCGATCCGTGATCTCCCGAGCGGCCTTCCAGTTCAACGACTTCCGCGAGGTCAGACCCAAGTATTGGGAGAGACGTCCCGTATGGGTATCGAGGGGGATCACCAACTGATCTGCGCGCAATCCGAGCGGCGTCCAGAGCCCGGGATCCATCTCGTCGCGGCGCCCCAGCCAACGCAAGAGCATGCACCATCGCTTGCAGCAGCTCCCTCCCTGAAGGGGCGAGTTCAAGAGAAACCGGAAGGAGCTTCCCGATGCGACGGCCCCGGGATCCCACTCCTCGACCTGCTCGAGCCATTCCTTCTGAAAGCGATCCAAGGCGACCGAAAAGTCACGCGCGGCAGGATTCAAATGGCGGATGAAATGATGACCGACGCTCCCCCACCGGGCTTGGCTCACCGCGATCAGACGAATGAGAAGCACCCAGTCGCGCGCTGGATTGAAGCGATGCCCAAACCCCCGAAGCGCCTCAGTTAACGCAGCCGCTTCTGTCGAATGCGCTGCGCGATCCAAGGCCCGCGTGAGGCTTCCTTCCCCCCAAGCCTCGAGCCGAGTCAGCACGTTCTCCCCCGAAGCGCGGATCTGCTTCACATTGCCGTAGGCGAGCAGCGCACTCAAAAAGGCGACCGCCTCGCGCTCTCGGGGGGCGGTGAATCGGTGGACCAGCTCTAAGGGGTCCGTCCGCAGGTACTCGACGCGGTGGTAGCGCTCGTAGACCTGTTCAAGAAACGGCTTTAAATCGTGCACTTCCCCGCCTCCTGACCGGTTTTCAGATTGTCAAAGGCACGCGCCAAAAGCTATCACCGAAAGCCATGAGAGTCGGGTCGATCGCCATGGCGATTCTGCTGTTGGGAGGACCGTCGACCGCCTTTTCGGCGCCGAAATCCGCGCCTCCCATTCCGAGCCAGCCCTCCACTCCCCAAAGCTTCACGATGAAGCGCATCGAGGACCCGTTCGGGAATTGTAAACGCTGGTACACGTATCAGGGCAAACGCCTGCCGTGCGATTCCCACGTCAAGAACGACGCCGAAAACCTCCGACCCCTCTTGAGTGATCTGCCGCCCGCGCTCGCCGAACTCAACGAGTACCAGTCCAACCAACGCGTCGTTCGGAATCTCGCCTACGTGGGAACCTTGGGCGTGGTTACCGTCGTCGCCGGACTCCTCATCTCGCGCTCGATCGA
>JBEIOW010000244.1:0-4255 GCA_040377385.1 Bacteriovoracaceae bacterium
GCTGCTTTGGCGCGGTTTGGCGACTTACCTCAAGGAAGTCCAAGCGGACTATCTCTTCGGATGCTCGAGCGTGAAGACGGTGGATCCGTTCGAGGCGGCGAGGCTCGGCGCTTACCTGCGCGCGAAAGGAAGCGGAGTTTCCTCGCTTTCGATTCGTCCGACTCCGAAATATCGATTCCCGAATTTCCCCGAAGTCGAAATGCCCGGCGACGAAATCAAAGAACTCCTGCCTCCTTTGCTAGCGGCCTATCTCAAAGCGGGCGCGGAAGTGGTGGCCGAACCGGCGCTTGACCGCGATTTCAACTGCGTTGATTTTCTCACGATTCTGAAGACCGACAAGTTGACCCAGGCCTTCGAGAGGAAGTACCAAGTTCGAGGATGAATTTTCTTCCAAGGCCCATCCGTACGATCGTCGTTGCGATTGCCGCCGCGGCCATTGTGCTCAACTTTCTCTGCGCGTCCTTCGTGATTCGGCTCTGCTTGCGAGCGTGCGGATGGCGTCGCGAACGAATTGATCTCTGGTCGGCACATTTCCTCGCGGCCCATAGTCGCGCGTTTTGTCGGCTGTTTCGAATCCAAGTGAGAGTAAAAGGTAATCTGGCGCCGCTACGGGAAGTGGGGTCGCGTTTCGTCGTCGCCAACCACTTCGGGTATGTGGATGTCTGGGTGCTTTCGAGTCTTTTCCCAACCCTTTATGTGACTTCCGTTGAAGTGGAACAAACGCCGCTACTCGGTCCCGTTTGCACCGTGGCGGGTTGCGTGTTCGTAGAGCGCCGTCGCCCTACCGGCGTGGGTGAGGAATTGGGCGCCCTGCAGAGGGCGCTAGGATCACTTACAAACCTCGTTATTTTCCCCGAGGGCACAAGCTCGGATGGCTCGGGCGTCTTGCCATTCAAGCGCTCGCTTTTTGAAGCGGCGATTCGCGCGAATGCGCCGGTCCAGCCGATCTGCCTCCGCTATACTCGGATCAATGGCCAGCCCGTCAATCGGACGACTCGGGATTCCGTTTTCTATTATGGCGACATGACTTTCGGGGCGCATTTCGGTCGGTTGTTGCGCGTGGAATCGATTGAGGTGGAGGTGGAGCTACTAGAACTCATTCCGCCTGGGCATTCTGCTGGGCGCAAGGAGCTGTCGGAAACCGTGCGCCAACGGATCGTCACCGCTTACGGAGCTTCTCCCTTTCCGCAGGTCGAGTAAGTTCGGTAGAATTGGGAGTCGCATGTCCTCCACCTCCATGACTGATCTCTTGCCGCTCGGAACTCTCACGGAGCTGATCGAAACCGATCGGCTCGCGACTCAGCTCGCTGCGCACGCCCGCGTGAGCGTAGCGACGACGTTGGATCACCGAGGCAAGCGCTACCCCATCCACCGCTTCGTGCTGGGAAATCCCGATCCAGCGGCCCCGGTGCTGGGGTTGTTTGGCGGCGTTCATGGACTTGAGCGGATCGGGACACAGGTCGTGCTCGCGTTTCTCCAGAACATCGCGGAGCGACTTCATTGGGATGAGACCTTACATTATCAGCTTCAGCGCGCGCGTTTGATCGTGATGCCGCTCGTGAATCCCGTGGGCATGGCGATGTTTCGGCGCTCGAATGGGAATCACGTCGATCTGATGCGGAATGCGCCAGTGGACTGCAATCCTGGCGAAGAAACCTGGCTCTTGGGCGGCCAGCGGTTCTCGACTTGGTTGCCCTGGTATCGGGGCAAGCATGGGGAGGCGATGGAGGCCGAGTCGCAGGCACTCGTGAACTTCGTGCGCGAGCAGACGGCCGAATCCAAAACCACGATCTTAGTCGACAATCATTCAGGTTTCGGTCTCTCGGACCAAATTTGGTTTCCGTTCGCCAAGACGCGGGAGCCTTTTCCTGAGCTCTCCGAAGTCTATGGACTGAAGACGATCTACGATCGTGTAAATCCCAATCACGTCTATCGCTTTGAACCTCAGGCCAAGAACTACACTACGCACGGCGACCTGTGGGACTACCTGTATCAGGATCGGAAGTCCTCTCAGCTTGGAGGTCATTTTCTTCCGCTGACTCTGGAGATGGGATCGTGGAGCTGGGTGAAGAAAAACCCGCTTCAGCTGTTTTCTTATCTCGGTCTCTTCAATCCGGTTGAAGAACATCGACGTAAGCGAATCTTGCGTCGACACTTGCCCTGGTTCGACTTTTTGCTTCGTGCGGTCATCTCACCGCAAGGTTGGGTCCCGTCTACTCCGCATCAGCGCGCGCAATGGGAACGTTCCGCGCGTGAGCTTTGGTACCCCGGGCGACCGCTTCCGGACGCGATTCAGCTCAGCCAGTCTTCGTAAAACGCTCCGAATTCGCGATCAGGGTGTCGGATTTGGATCTCGAGAACCCAGAGATGCGGTTCGAGTGCGAAGTCGGCATCCGTCATTGATCCTTTGAAATAGAGAGCATGCGGAAAATCACTGAGTCGGTGACCGTTGACCTCGAGGTTCAGAACCCAGCCGCGGCGCTTGGCTTCGGCCTCCGCGAAGTCGTAGAGCGACTTCCCGCTAAGGTTCTGTTCTTTCCAGGCCCGCGCCGTCAGGTCGAAGATCACACGGCAATCCTCTGCGCAGCGGCGATGCTCGGGATCTGAGCCGACGCTGAAGGTGTCTCCTGCATCCCCTTCGTAGCCGTCCCAAACGGGCCCGATGTCCAAGTAGAAGAGATCGTTTTCGTCCAGCTGCACCCCCGGCTCCGACGGAACTCCGTAGTGCTTGATCGTATTTTTGCCAAAGCGAACGTAGACCCGGTGCCAGTTCTTCTCGGCGCCCAGTTCAGCAAGCTTGGCCTGACAGAGCTTCTGGGCCTCTTCCTCGACCATTCCTGGATAAATCAGCTTGGCCAGCTCGTGTACGGCAAGCCAGGTCTTCGCGCGCGCGCGCTTGGCGGCTTCCACGGAAAAGTCCGGTTTGCAGCGCTCGACCTGGGTCTTGTCCAAAACCTCGTGTTTCGTCATCCGATCGTTTATATCGTCGCTGTGGATTTGAGGCCAGAACAGACGAATCAGACTTCCCCGCCCATCTGGGTCCGCCGGGGGCAGCCGGCCGTTGTACTTGCTCCGATGGAGGGTGTGACGGATGCCCCGATGCGCGAGCTCGCTGGGCGCCTGGGCGGTTTCACGTTCTGCGTCTCTGAGTTCCTCCGCGTGACCGAGGTGAGTCCGCCCAAGAAAGTCTTTTTGGAGCATTTTCCAGAACTCCGTACGGGAAGCCGAACCCTGAGTGGCTTGCCCGTATCGTTGCAACTACTGGGCGGCGACGCCGACCGCCTTACGGAATCCGCGGCTCGCGGTTGCGAGCTAGGAGCCGCTGCGATCGACCTTAATTTTGGCTGCCCGGCTCCCACGGTGAATCGCCACGACGGCGGCGCCGCCCTTCTCAAATTTCCTCTCCGAATTCGCTCCATCGTGGAGAGTGTGCGTCGGGCAGTGCCGGCCTCGGTCCCGGTCTCCGCCAAGCTGCGATTGGGTTGGGATTCAATGGACGCAATCCATGAAAACGCGGAGCGCGCGGCCGAAGGGGGCGCGGACTGGATCACCATCCACGGCCGCACCAAAGTTCAGGGCTATATTCCGCCCGCGTACTGGGGGCCGATCGGGGAGGTGAATCGCCGCCTTTCGATTCCAGTCATCGCCAACGGCGAGATCTGGACGCTTGATGAGTTTCGCCGCTGCCAAGACCAAACCGGCTGCGAGCACTTCATGTTGGGTCGAGGAATGCTTGCGGATCCGGCGCTGGCAGTCGCCGTCGCGCGTGATCTCGGGCTTTCGATGGATGCGCGTCTCCGTTCGGAGCCGTACTCTCCGGAGGTTTCCGATTGGCGAAATCTGCTTTTGGAGTTCATCGAAGTCAGTCGGCCGATGGCTAAAGAAGAGCATTTCGTGCTTTGCCGCGTAAAGCAGTGGGCGCGCTACGCTCACGCTCGCCTAAAGACAGAATGGTTCGATCGACTCAAGCGGATCCAGTCGCTTGCAGAGATTCCCGCGATTCTCGGCGAGGGAAGGGGTGGGTCTGTCCCATCAGTTAAAACGATCGGTTTTGAGAAATAACAATAATTATTGCTTCAGATGCGGTCACGTTAATTTGTTCCTTGAGCGAGTCCATCGCTCCTGAGTGACCCCCCACTCAGATAGGCTTGCGCTTGCGCGAACCTAGATATCGGCTGAGCCCGCGCTTCGCGGTGCGGGCTCAGGCGGTGTTCTCTCCTCGATCCTGTCGAAAGTTTGGTCAGCTGAGTGTCAC
>JBEIOW010000109.1:0-6617 GCA_040377385.1 Bacteriovoracaceae bacterium
CATGCCCGTGAGGCCCTCGCGATCAGCGTGCTCGGCTCTCTGATCGGATGCGGCCTCTCCCTCGCGCTTTTCCCGATACTCAGAAGCCTCTTTTCGGCGTGGTTAGGTGCCGGAACGCTTTGGCCTCCCGTTCCCGGAGCCAGCGCACTCCTCCGTGCGGGAGTAACGGTTCTGCTGCCCGTGGCGATTACGCTGCCCGCTCTGCTCAGCGCCGCCCTCGTGGCTCCGGCCACCGTGCTTCGCCAAAGCGACTCGACCGTCGCGTCGCGCGAGAACCGCACACTCCTCGCGCTCGCCTGGACAGCGAGCGTTCTCCTCTTGTGGATTGGTGCGCTGGGCGCCGTCGGCAAGCCTCTCAACGCCACGGCGCTGCTCGCCGGTACGATTGGCGTGACCGCTCTCCTGTACGGCGTCTTCTCCCTCTTTTTGCGAGCCCTTGGCCAAGTCCTCGGCGGAACGGGAGCGCTCAGCCGCCTTCCCCTGGTTGCTCGCTACGGCCTCCGCAACTTGGCGCGCGATCGTAAGCTGCACTCGCCGACTCTGGCCGTCGTGAGTTTGGCGTTCGCCCTGCTCGCGAGCGTGGCCCTCCTCCGGGGCGGAATGCTTTCCGAGCTTTCGCAGGCGGGAGCCGAAGGCCGCCCGCAGATTTTTCTGGTCGATGTTCCCCCCGAGGAACGCTCCGACCTCGAAGCCGAGGTCGAGCGAAGCGCGCCCAGCGGAACGCTTCAGTGGGCGAAACTCGTCACCGCCCGACTCATCCACGTCAACGGGGATACCGTCACGCGGGATGCGGACGCCGAACAAGGCGGCGGCCCGGGACGAAATCGTGAGTTCCGACTGAGCGAGCGACTGAACTTGTACCCGACGGAGCTGACCGTCGCCGGAACCTGGTGGAACGCTCCCGCGGCCCCGAGCGAAGGCCCAGATGGCGAAATGGAAGTCGACGCCTCCGTCGAAGCTGAATACGCCGCGCGCGCCGAATTGAAACTCGGCGATCGCATGCGATTCGAGCTGCAAGGCATACCGGTCGTCGCGCGCATCGTGCACGTGAGGAAGGTGCGCTGGACGACGTTTCAGCCCAACTTCTTTCTCTTGCTGCGTCCGGGAGCGCTCGAGGAGGCGCCGTTTACGTGGATCGGCACCTTGCAAGATGTCCCCGCCGAGACCATGCCGCTCCTACAAGGCCGGCTCGCAGAAGCGCATCCGACGGCAACGCAGATTGATCTTCGCGACGCAGGCCTGCGAATCGCCGAGGTGATTACGCGGATCGAGCGAATTGTTCAAGCCGTCTCGTTCTTCGCGCTCGCGACCGGTTGGCTTTTGCTCGCCATCAGTGCGGCCGCACTAGGCGAGGCCCGCCTGCGCGAGACCTCTCTCCTTCAGCTCCTTGGCGCCGGTCGCGCGTGGGTTTGGCGCTCGACCGCCACGGAATGGTCCGTTGCCCTGGGGCTTGCGTTTGCGCTCGGGATCGCACTCGGCGGCTTCTCCGTCCGTTATCTGATCGGGCCAAGATTCGGGCTCGAAGGGCTCAATTGGGATGCCCGGGCATTGCTCGAGGTTGCGCTGCTCCTGGTTTCGAGTACGGGGATTGCGGCGCTTGCGCTTCGTCGCGCCTCCCGCGCCGATCCCAGCACCCTCCTGCGCGGAGAAAGCTAAGCCTCACTGGGTCTAGGTCGACACATTCCGCAGCCTGCATCACCCCGCTAGAATAGAAGGACGTGCGATCGCGGGGCGGGGCCGATCATTCCTTGGAAATTTCGCTCGAGTTGGACGATCGCTCGTCCTCCACGCTGGTCAATTCCTTCCTTCAAGCCACTCAAGCCAGAAACCCGGATCGAACCTCGCTCACCCTGCATGGATGGAGTCACGTCCGGCTGACCGACGAAGCGACGCGGACGTTGCGCCGCGACCGCAAAAGCTTGGAGAGAGCCGCTCGCAAGAAGCGCGAAGCACGCGCCGAGCACCGCGCGCGAACACTCAAAAGACGGGCAAAGCTCATCGCGGTTCGGGCCTACGATTGGACCTGGATTCTCTATCCCGTGCTTGCTCTCTTGGCGCCGACCCCGTTATAACCGCCACGTGAATCTTCATCTTCCCGTTCAGTGGTGGGCCGGCTTCCTCGTCCTTATTTTCTTCTTCCTGGCGCTCGACCTCGGGCTCTTCCGCAAGAACAAGGGCGCTCACGTTGTTTCGTTCAAAGAAGCGATCACCTGGAGCGGGATCTGGATCACGCTCGCGCTCGCCTTCAACGGGTTCGTTCACTATCAATTCGGAGTTCAGGCGGCCAAGGAGTTCCTCGCCGGATACCTTCTCGAGTACGCCCTGAGCGTCGACAATCTTTTCGTGTTCGTCCTGGTCTTTCAGGCCTTCCGCGTGCCGCCGAAGCTGCAACACCGAGTGCTGATCTGGGGCATCCTCGGGGCGCTCGTCATGCGGGCGATTTTCATCGGCGCCGGGATCACGCTCATTCAGCGGTTCCACTGGGTGACTTACCTCTTCGGTGTGCTGCTGATTTTCACGGCGCTCAAACTCCTGCGCGACATCCTCAAGGGCGGCGAGAAGCACCTGAATCCCGAGGACAGCTGGTTCCTCCGCATGGCCAAACGAGTCCTGCCTTGCAAGATGGGCTACGACGGCGATCACTTCTTTGTGAAAGAGAACGGCAAGACCTACGTGACGCAGCTCTTTCTGGTCCTGCTCGTGATCGAATCCACCGACGTCATCTTCGCGATCGACTCGATTCCCGCCGTCCTCGGCGTGACCCAAGAGCCATTCATCGTCTTCACCTCGAACGTGTTTGCCATTCTCGGACTGCGTTCGCTCTACTTCGCGCTCTCGGGAATCATCCAGAAATTCCATTACCTCCAGCACGCACTCACCCTCATTCTCGCGTTTGTTGGCTTCAAGATGGTGCTCGTCGATTACGTTAAGATTCCGATCGAAGCCTCGCTCGGGGTGATCGTGAGCTCACTTGTACTGGCCGTGATCGCGTCCATGATCTGGGTAAAAAAGCATCCCGAAGCATGACGCACTAAGTCTATTCAGCTATTAGTGCAGCTTATTTACTATCCTAAGTCTGCGCGATCACTCATTTGACGCGCATTTATTAAACGAACGGAATTTAAACCCGCTTCCCTGCCCCCATTCTCGCGGCTAGAACCCGCGACTGGGAGGAATCAAGGGGTATGAAATTCAATCAACGTACGAATCTGAGTCTGGGAGTTCGTTTCGGTGCGGGGCTCGCGCTCGCGGTGATCGGGGCAGCGAAAGCCGAAGACGTCCAGCTTCTCAAAGTCACGACCGACGCGACTCAGGGCGAGGTCTTCATGCAGCTCGAAACGGACTCGCAGAATGCGATCCAGGCCCTGCGCTACGAGACGAGCCAGGCCAACCGGGAACGCTTCCCGGTGAACAACCTGAGCAGTGGAGTCGTGATCGTCCGCGCGCAAGGGAAAGACGTGGTCACCCTCGTGGCGGAACCGAACTTCTCTCCGGAGTCCGGAGGACAGGTCATGATTCACTATCTACGGGATGGCTTAGCGGGCAAACGGGGACAGTTCCCGGTGCAGATTCTCGCGGACGCTCAGGGACAGTGGCAGGTTTACTCGGCCGACCCGGCACAAGCACCGCGCCTGATCGACCATCTTTTCTTCAAGCGGAAGCGCAACTTCCTCGGCATCACGGTCGGGATTGACCGCATCGAGATTCGCTAAGTCCACGCGTTTCCTGGGATTACACCCGCGCCCACAATGTCGGTGGGCGCGGGCCAAAGTGGCTCTTTTTCCCAAAACGCACCTCAATCCGACAGCAACGCCTTGCATTAAGTTATTGAAATCGCGATCTCTCCGTTTGGTATGACGCTTGCTCGGTCAGACTAAATCGTCTTTTTAAGGGAGAGAAAATGAAAGTAAAGAACACCTGGAGTGCGTTGGTATCGTCCTTCGTCCTCGTCAGCTCGGCCTTCGCGGCCGGCCCGAGTGAGCAAGTCACCTACCGTGGCCAAGCCGTCAACGAGACGGTCCGCCTGGAAGACAAAGTCTCTGAGCCCGTCTATGAAGAGCGCGACGTTCCTTCGACGTGCTACCGCGAGGAGATCACCGGCTACCGCCAAGAGTGCACGACCACCTACGAAACCGAGTGCCGCGACGAAACCCGCCGCGAATGCCGCGACACCACCCGCCGCGAGTGCCGGATGGAGCAGCGCCAGCAGTGCAGCGACACCACCCGCCGTGAGTGCCACAACGAAAACCGCCGTGAGTGCAACACCGAGTACCGCCGCGAGTGCCGCAACGAGCAACAGTGCCGCAACGTGCCTGAGCAGGTCTGCCGCGTGCAGAACGGCCAACGCGTCTGCCAAACGGTTCAGCGCCGCGTTTGCGACAACCGCCAGGTCTGCCGCGAAGTTCCACATCAGGTCTGCCGCGACCGCTGGGAACAAGTCTGCCGCAACGTGCCTGACCGCATCTGCCGTACGGTCGAAGAGCAGGTCTGCCGCAACGTCCCCGATCAAATCTGCAGCGACCGCATCGAGCGCGTTTGCCGTCAGGTTCCCCGCCAGACCTGCCGTCAGGTTCCGGTGATCGAGCAAGTGCCCTACGCCTGCACGCGCCGCGAGCGCGTTCAGACCGGCGAGCGCATCACGAAGCTCACCGAAGCCAGCGTCGCGCTGAAAATCGCGGCGGCTCCCGCCGGCTTGAACGTGGACGAAGAAATCGAAATCGCGCTGAAAGGCGCGAAGGTCGAGCTCTCGTGCAAGAACCCAAGCGGCAATGTCCTGTTGCTCGCAACGCAAACGCAGAGCCAGACCTCTTCCGGCCCGAACCGCATCTCGATCCAATCCAAGGTCGACATCCGCGCGGTCGGAACGCAAGAGCTGCTCGGCGCCATCAGCCAGCCGATCTCTCAAGTGGCGATGTCCAAGACCTCGCTCACCTTCGTGATCGGTCCAGTCGCCAAGCCTGAGCTCGTGAGCATGGGCATGCACCTCGTCCGCGCGACGTCGGGCGCCGTGGTTCATTCCGCGGCCATTCCGGCCTCGGCGATCACGATGCAAACGATCACCGGCGACTTTGGTGAGAAAGCGACCCGAGTCACGATCGCGATTGCGAAGCTGACCTTGCGGGAGCCGATCGCGATCGACTCCTACTCGGCGACGCTTGCGGTCCGCCTCGATCCAAAAGCGGTCGAGTCGGTCGTGAATCGCCAGACCCTGCCGGCAAAGCTCGAGCAGAAGTCTGCTCACTTGGTGGACGTCGTCCGCTAAGTCCGCGAACGGTTAGAACGTAAGAACGCGCGAAAGCCGTCGCTCTGGAAACAGGGCGGCGGCTTTCGTCTATGTTTAACTTTTAGTTTCCAGAAGGCCGGGTGAGCAGCTTCTTCAGGCTCGCAAACACCATGGGCAGTACCGAGACGATCACGACAATCACGATCAGCTTGTCGAGCCGGTTGGCGTATTCCGTCTGGCCAAGATAGTAACCGAGCCAGAGCAGCGAGGTAATCCAGAGGATGCCGCCGGAAACGTTCCAAAAAACGAAACTCCGGTAAGGCATGCGCGCCACGCCGGCCACGAACGGGACGAACGTTCGCACGATCGGAACATACCGTGCGGCCAC
Source organism: Bacteriovoracaceae bacterium (assembly GCA_040377385.1). Lineage (GTDB taxonomy): Bacteria > Bdellovibrionota > UBA1018 > UBA1018 > UBA1018 > JBEIOW01. The sequence goes on from JBEIOW010000109.1 coordinate 5,613, forward strand.
CACCGAAAAGCCCCCGTAACGCTCATAAAACTCTTTGGCCGCCATCAGGTGCTTGCGCTTGAAGAAGCGGCTATCGGGGCGATTCCACACCGCATCGCCCGTCTTTTTCCCAATGAGGTAACCCACCTGGTCGCCGATCACTGCGGCGAAGATCAGGATGATGTTCATCCACATGATGTCGAGCGCCGCAATGTGGTTCGGATTGTAGGGGTTCGCCAGCACTCCCGCCGTGATCAGGAGCGAGTCTCCGGGCAGGAAGAAGCCGACCAAGAGTCCCGTCTCGGCGAAAATGATCGCGGTCAGCGCGATCAGGCCACCCGCTTCGACGATGGAGCGAATACCGCTCGCGCTGTGAAGTTCCTTGATGCTTTCAAGCAGATTTTCCATGAGGCTCAGAGCGTACTTGATTCGGTGCCGGGTTGGAACTGCTCTGCGGAGCGCAGACGCGTTTCCCAGCGGATCCGGTCTTCTTCTCGCGCTCCCAGGGGCAGACGTGCGCTTGATCGCTCCCAGCGCTCGAGCCATTCACGGCCGAGAAGCGGCAGTTTTTCCGGAGAATCCCGCCAGCCCCGGGGGGTGTAGGCAGCAGTCGTCTCGCTCTTCGGTCCCGTGCCCGCACCCGACGCAACCCAGAATCCCGCCGAAAGCAGCGCCGACCGCACGGCCGTTGAGTTCGAGTAGGTATAGAGCGCGCACGGACGGTCGCCGAGCCATTCGCGAAGACGGACGAAGAAGTCCACCGTCCAAAGTCCGCCGTTCGTCTTGTGAGAGAACGGATCAAAAAGAATCACTTCGGGAACGGGTGCTTCCCGAAAACGGTCCGCGAAGTCCCCTTCCAGCAAACTCCAGCGCGCGGCGCCGTCCTTACTGGTCCAGACTCGTGGCTCATCGAGCAGAAGATGAGGCGCCGCATGCCGAAGATGGGCGAACTTCCAAGGGAAGCGCAGTGCAAGCTTCAGGGGATCCAGATCGTTCTCAAAGCTCACGAGCTCCAGTGCACGTGGA
>JBEIOW010000169.1:0-5247 GCA_040377385.1 Bacteriovoracaceae bacterium
CAGGGTCGATGCGAGCAAAGAGAGCCAAAACGCTCCTTCGAACCAGTTCATCGCGATCCTCCAGCACCCGAGAGTGACTCATCGGCTAGCTGCCGCTTACGTCGCTTCAGACCATCCCAGATTCCGTCCGCGCAGACCGAAAGGATCACAAACGCCTGCAGGACGAGCGAAAGATCTTTGGTGATCCGATCGGTCTCAAAGTCCAGTGCGGTCGCGCCCTTGTGAAGAGCACCAAAGAGAAGCGCCGAAGCGACGACACCGAGCGGGCGATTGCGCCCGAGCAGCGCCACGGCGATTCCGATGAAACCGTAGTCCGGCGAAAAACCGAGCACGAACCGACCCGTGTTTCCAAGAACTTCCGATACGCCCGCGAGACCCGCCACCCCGCCGGCGAGCGCCAGCGCCGACATTCGGAATTTGGCGGGATCCACGCCGGCCGCGCGGGCCGCCGCCTCACTCTGCCCTACGGCGCGCAGCTCAAAGCCCCAGATCGTTTTCCAAAGCAAGACCCAGATCAGAAACGCCACGAGGAGGGCCAAGAAGAAAGCCCAGGTAAATGGCGCGCCCTGAAAGGTCGACCATTTCTCGAGTAAGTAACTGGCGCCCACTGGCAAGGTTTCAGGATTCTGGCTCGCCGGCTCATCTAGCGGATAGAGACAAACGTAGCTCGCCAATCCCGCCGCGACGAAGTTGAGCATGATCGTGTTGATGACTTCGTGACTCCCGCGCTTTGCGCGCAGCCACCCCGGTACAAATCCCCACGCACCGCCGATCAAGAAACCCGCGAGGCCCGCCATGATCGGCGCAAACGGCGCCGGCAGATGCGACCAAAGAATCCCGGTCGTGGCCGCAGCGAGTGCACCCAAGGTAAGCTGTCCTTCGGCACCGATATTGAACAAGCCCGCGTGAAACGCGATCGCGACCGAAAGACCGGTGAAGATCAACGGCGTCGCATAAAACAAAGTCATGCCGAAGTCATAGGGAGAACCAAACGCGCTCCGGTAAAGGATCGCAAGCACGTTCCAAGGACTCTCCCCGGCGACCCAAGCGAAGACGAGCCCCAAGCTCAGACCCAGCGCCACCGCGTAGAGTGGCTGCAATGAGAGGAGCGTCCAACGAGTCCAGCGCCATGCCCGATTCATGATGCCGCTCCTGCTCGAGTTTGGGCCCCGCCCATCAACAACCCAAGCTCCCGATCGCTCGCTTGGCCGCGCTGGAATTCCCCGACGAACTTCCCGTGAAACAGGACAAGAATCCGGTCGCTGAGCGCGAGCACCTCATCCAGCTCCGAGGAGATCAAAAGCACGCCCGCCCCTTCTCCTCGCGCCTGAAGAATACGGCGATGGATGAACTCGATTGCCCCCACGTCCACCCCCCGTGTGGGTTGCGCCGCGATGACGAATTTCGGATTGCGCTCGAACTCCCGCGCAATGATGAGTTTCTGCTGATTGCCTCCCGACATGCGGCCCGTTTCCATATCGGGTTTCCGCGGACGCACGTCGTAGGCCTCCATCGCGCGAGCCGTGCTCGCTCTCACCGCAGAACGCGACATCAAACCAAAGCGCGTGAATTCCGCATCACGATGGATCCCTAGCAGGAAATTCTCGAACGCCGGACGCTCGAGCAAAAGCCCTTCCACATGCCGATCCTCCGGCACGACGGCTACGCCGAGGTCGCGGATGCGGCTCGCTGGCCAGTCAGAAACGTCGTGACCGAGAATCTTTACCTGTCCAGCGCTCCGGTTGAGCGGATCGGCAGGGTGAAGAATCGCACGCAGAAGCTCGGTCTGGCCGTTCCCTTCGATTCCCGCGATCCCTACGACTTCACCGGCGCGGATCGACAGGTTGAGGGAATTCAGCGGGCGCGCAACGTCTATGCGACTGAGACCGACGAGCTCCAACGCCGGCGCCCCGAGTGGCGGCTGAGGCGGCACCTCCACCGTCAGGAGGACCTTGCGCCCAACCATCAGCTCCGCGAGCTGCTCCGGACTCGAGTCGCGGGTGGTGACTTCCCCAGAAATCCGGCCCGCGCGAAAGCACGTCACGCGATCCGTGATCTCCATCACTTCCTTGAGCTTATGAGTGATGATGAGGATCGTTTTGCCCTCGCTCTTCAATACCCGCAGGTTCTTGAAAAGCTCTGTGATCTCTTGCGGGGTCAAGACCGCCGTGGGCTCATCCAGGATCAGGATGCGGGCATCGCGATAGAGCAGCTTAAGAATTTCAACCCGCTGCTGAATTCCTACCGGAAGCGACTCGATGGTGGCGTCAAGATCGACTTCCAAGTGGTATCGCTTCATGAGGAGTTCGAGACGCGCGCGCGCGCTCGAGAGATCAATCGGACGAATGAAGCGAGGCAACCACCGCCAGACCGACCGAGAGGTCTCGGCACCGAGCACGATGTTCTCCAGCACCGTGTAAGGGCTCGCCAACATGAAGTGCTGGTGAACCATCCCGAGGCCCGCCGCAATCGCGTCCATCGGCGACCGCCACGCCTTCTTCTCGCCAAAGACGAAGATCTCGCCCGTATCGGGCGGATATTGCCCATAGAGCATTTTCATCGCGGTGGATTTACCCGCGCCGTTCTCGCCGATGATTCCGTGAATGGTTCCCGCTTCGACTCGCAGATCGATTGCCTCGTTGGCAATGCAATCCCCGAATCGCTTGGCGATCGCGCTCAGCTGGACGGCTAAAGGCTTAGCCGCGAGGGAAGTCATGGACTGACCTTCACTTCTTTACTTTGTAGAAGTCGCGAACTTGGATGGTGCCGGCGATAATCTCTTGCTTGAGTTCGTCAGCCTTCTTGCGGGACTCGGGCGAAAGAATGCCCTCGTTGTATTGATCGACAGCGTAGTCGACGCCACGGTTACCCAGCCCAAACCGCTGCGTCCCGGCCGCAAACTGTCCCGCTTTCGTGGCCTTGATCGTTTCGTACACTGCCTCATCCACGCGCTTCAGCATGCTCGTCAGGATGAAGCCAGGCTTCATCCAGTTTTGGTTGGAGTCCACGCCGATGGCGAGCTTCTTCTTCTCTTCGGCGGCATCAAAGACACCGTTCCCCGAAGCGCCGGCGGCCGCGAAAATGACATCCACACCCTGCTGATATTGCGAAAGCGCGAGCTCACGCGCTTTGGGTGGGTTGTTCCAAGCCTCGCTCGTCACGCCGACGTAGTTGACCGTGATGGACGCCTTCGGGTTGATTTTCTTCACGCCTTCTTCGTAACCCATCTGGAAGCGACGAATCAGCGGGATATCCATCCCACCGATAAAGCCCACTTTTCCAGACTTCGCCTGAAGTGCGGCGATCGCGCCGACCAAGTAAGAGCCCTCGTGCTCTTCAAACATCAGCGAGCGCACGTTGGCGCCTTCGACTTCGGAGTCGACGATGGCAAATTTCTTATCGGGGAACAGGGCCGCGACCTTCTTCACCGCGTCCGCCTGAGCGAACCCGATGCCGATGATCAGATCAAAGTCCCGCTGCGCGAACGACCGATGCAGCGACTCGAAGGCGTTGTTATCGGTCGCTTCGACCGTCTTGATGCTCACGCCGAGCTCTTTCTCCGCGCGCATGGCTCCAGCGAACGCCGAAGCGTTGAACGATTTGTCGTCCTTGCCACCGCGATCCAAGACGAGGCCAATGTTAAACGTGTCCCCGGATTTTTCCGCCGCTTTCTCCGCGCCACCTTCGCTCGATGGCGGCGTCGCGGAGCGATTGCAGGCAAACATCGTGGAAGCAGCCAAAACAGCCGAGAAAAAGACGGAAACGAAGCGGGTAGTGCGCACGGGAATCCCCTTTCAGTGGAGCCATCGGGGTATCGGGAAGTGCCTGAAAGTGCAAGGCTTTTAAGCATACCCCTATTAAGAAAACCCTGACATTCCAGGAGCTTGACAATTTTTATGCATAGCGTTATTGCATCCTCATCCTGCCCTACCCAGGATTGAATTCGCAGACCGCCTGCAGAGAAGAAAGCTCTGACCTTATGGAGATGGTTCATTTCATTCCCCCCAGCCAGCGCCGTCTCGCGCTGCTTGCCGCTCAGGCGGACCCTAGCCCCGTGCTCATCCACGGCTCGAGCGGTACCGGCAAGGGTGCCATTGCGCGTTGGATCCACGAAAACAGCCCGCGCGCTGGCCTCCCGTTCATCAGCGCCGACCGTTCCAAACCCCTAGCGGCCCAGATGCCCAAAGCCCAGGGCGGTACCTTCTATGTCGACGAGATCGGGGAGAACTCTCTCAGTGAGCAGAAGCTGCTCGTTGACGCCATCACCCTAAGATCCATTCCCCATCCGGAGAATCCTCAGCTCCGAATGTTGATCAACGTGCGCATCATGGTCAGCTCGAGCCAATCGCTCGACTCCCGTGCTGCGGGTGGTCTCTTCAACGCTGACCTGCTTGAAAAACTGAGTGTTTACCGAGTCGAAATGCCTGAGCTCTCCAGCCGCGAAGATTTCGTGGATGTGGCCGAGGGCCTACTGGGTGAACTGGTTCGCGAAGTTCACAAGGAACACCTAAAAAAAGTGAGTCCAGAAGCCTGGAAGCGCCTCCGTTCGTATGACTGGCCGGGCAACCTCCGCGAGCTTCGGAACGTGCTTCGCCTAGCGGTCCTCGCCTCCCAAGGTGATGAGATTACGACCACCGATCTGCCTGCATTCGGTCATGAGCAGACTGACTTCCGCAGCACGCGAGAAGAGTTTGAAAAAATCTATCTCCTCGAACTGCTGAAATCCTTTGATGGCGAGATCGAGCGAGCCTGCAAAATGGCGCGAATGGATGAAGAGACCTTCCGCGCGAAACTGGAGCGTCTCGGCATCCCGACTCCTTCCTCAGGCCCATTGCAGTGACCATTCTCGTCAGTGCGTTTTGACCCCGGAGCCATCCTGCGCGAGCTGGCACCTCCTCTCGTCTTGCGCAGTGTCAACGAGACCCGGCTCAATTCGCGCGTCCTTAAGTCCTTAAAAACTAGGCGGTCCGGCGCCTTCAGTCCGTTGCGAATGGACTCTACCGGCGCAACCGACGTGGCTTAAACCCTGGCATTCCGCTTGCTCTTCAGCGGGGACGAGCTGATTGGAGCGAACAACCCACTGGCCCACTCTCTCGGGCCTGACAGCTTCGTGGGGGGAAATAGTACCCCACAATAACCGCCCCTAACGGGGCGCTATTCCCGAATTTTTTTTTGTGTGGGGACCCGCCCCTAAAGCGCGATGTCATTGAAAACCAGTTTGAGTGGACCCAACAGAAACCAAATAGA
>JBEIOW010000257.1:0-4119 GCA_040377385.1 Bacteriovoracaceae bacterium
ACCGCCCCGGCAACCATCAGGGTCGCAAAGAGAAGGCGCCCGAAAGAACCCTGCTGACCGGACTTCTTGGCGCTTTCGCTCATCCCTTAGCTCTCCCCGTTCGCGGCGCTAAGGCTCGCGATCTATTCGTTGACGCCGTAGGCGGAAACCGAACCCCGAGGCCGGGCCCGTCGTGGTCCCAAAACCTTGAATGAGTAAAGGTTACCAGCTCCGGAGAGAAAATAAAGGCGCTGTGTCTTGGAATCGTAGAGAGGAGCCCCAGCGAAGCCAGTCCCCCACCCCGCGTTGTACCGGTACACGCCGCGACCCGTTTCTTTGTCGAGCACGTAAATGTACTGAAAACTGCTGCCCACGATTACCCAGCGATCAGTGACCACGAGCTGCGTGGGAGCTCCACCATCGAGGGAAAACTTCCAGAGAACCTTGCCTGAATTTTTTTGAACCGAGTAGATCGTGCCGTCATTCGCGGGCAGGAAGATCCGCGGACCATCCACCTTCACCCGCTTTGCGCCGCCGGCTTCAAACTTCCAAACGATGTCCCCACCTTGGCGCTTGAGCGCGTAAAGTGAGCCATCATACGCCGGAACATAAAGAATCCCGTCCTCGAGCACAGGATCGGCGTCAACATCCATGAACTTCGGATTGCTATTGAGTTTGCGCTCCCACTTCAGCTGACCGTCATTGAGGTCAACCGCGACAAGGAAGCCATCGCTCAGGCCCGTAATGACTTCGTTGCCGGCAACCAAAGGCTTCGCGGCGCCACGGATCGTCGCAGGTGCGCCGGATCGCCGCCGAAAATGCCATAGCCACTTACCCGTCCCAGCATCCAAAGCGAAAAGCGTGTCATCGGAAGTCGTAACAAAGATCCGACCCCCTTCGACCGTAGGCTGAGATGCATACGGGTTGTGGAGATCGTAACGCCAGTTCACGCGGCCAGACTCGGCGCTTACACTGTAAAGAAACCCATCCGCGCCGACAAAGTACGCCTGACCCCGGTCCACGGTCACTTCACTCGTCACGCCTCCGGGAATCGGCAGTGCCCAGCGCTTGAGCTGGTGTGACGGATAGAGGGAAACCAGGCCGATGCCTTGATTTCCAAAAAGCAGGGTCCCGTCCCACAACGCGGGATTGGAATACTCAAACCCGCGGTCACCGGCATCTCCCCCGGCACGCGTCTGCATCGTCCACTGGCGAACGAGCACTTCCGTGCTCTCGGAGAGATCGGAATTCAAGTTCCGACCCGAGCAAGAGGTCAGCAGCGCGATAGCGGCGACGAGGAGGCCAGCGGTATTCACGAAAGGATTCATTAGTTCGCCGGCAGGAGCGCTTTACGGCGCTCTGCCGTCCTCGCCTGCTCCGTCGCGGGCAACTCCTTGCCGATGCGATCGTAAGTCTTGGTCGCGGACGCGAAGTCTTTCTTTTCTTCCTGAATCCGCGCGATCGAAAGAAGAAGCTCTCCTTTGAGAGAGTTCTCCCCTGCGCGAAGAGCCTTCTCGCCTGAGTCCAGAGCTTCGTCCCATTTCGATAGCTCGATCTGACTCGACATGAGGGAGTAGCCCGCAAGCGATTCATACAACCGAGAAGGAGCCTGATCGCGGGCGCGACGATAGAACTCGGAGGCGCGCTCGGCGTTGCCGTGATTGAAGTAAAGATCTCCGATCCCCAGCAAAGCTTGAGCTGCGGCGAACGTGCGCGGATTCTTTTCCACCACCTGCTCATAGGCCGCGATCGTCTTCGGGAACGCAGTCGCTGCGTCCGTCTTCAGGTGCCGAGCCTCTTCCAAACGCGTGGCGTCCGCTGGAGCGTTGGCGCCAGGCTTGGCCGCCGGAGCCGCCGGCTTGGGCATCGTCGCGGCAAGTGCCGCCAACTCTTTGTCGCGCTCAAGACGTGCCTCATAGAGCAGACCGAGACCCGCTTGCGCGCGTTCCGTGCGATGAGACGCCCACGAACCAATCGCGATCGCCACTCCGATGATGCCGAGAAGAAGAACGACTTGAAGTGCGCGGCTTTTGGCCAAGCCTTCAAAGAAACCCTTCATGAAATAAGGTTTCGACGATCCGCCGGTTCGCGCCTGTGAAGAGGCTGAGCCGGCTTCCTGGGACAGGGATTCCGTCATGCTGGTGGGCGTAGTGGTCATAGACCTAAGGGTTTACGGGGCAGGCCTAGGGTTGTCAAAAAGAAAGGTCGCAGTTACGCTAAGATACAGAGGTTCAACTGGATGCTTTCCTTCGCTCCGACGCGGCGTTTCGTCTTCGCGGCTCTCCTCCTCACGGTTGCGTTGATTCCTTCCGGAGCCTTCGCGCGGGACCTGCAAGGTCGCCTCGGCTTAGGTTACAACGCGCAGTTCTCAAACACGCAGCTCGCCGGGGGGGTTCCGGGCCTTAGCGCCAAGTACGCGTTCACGCGAGACATCGCCGGAGAGCTCGTCTTTGGCGTCGCGACCAGCACGCCGAGCAATTCTGTTTTTGCGGCCAAGTTCTTCAAAAATCTTTTCCTGGAAACCAACCTGAACTTCTACACGATGTTCGGCGCCGGCTTGGTCTCGGGCGGCGGAAACAAAGGCACGGAATTCCTGGCCGGATTTGGCGCGGAGTTTTTCATCCCGGGGGTCGAAAGCCTGGGCCTCTCCATGGAGCTCGGCGGAAGCTTTACGAACCTGTCGGGGAGCTTCATCCTCAAAACCATGGGAGTAAGCTTCCTCAATGCCGGCATGCGTTTCTATTTCTGATCCTCGCGTTAGAGCAGGATATCTTTCTAGTCCTCGCGTTAAAGCAGGGCAGTTTTCTGATCCTCGCGTTAAAGCAGGATGTTTTTCTTGTCCTGGCGTTAGAGTAGGTCATTGGGCTGCCGTGCTGCTGGCATTGGCGTTGGCCACCCCCTCCTTTTCGACGCCTTCCATCGCTGCCGAAGGAGCCACGGCTCCTCGGACGCTGCAGCCCGAAGAAGAGGACTACTCCCCTTCCCCCTACACGGCTTACGGCGAGTTCAATCAGGACGAGGACGAGGCCGAAGAACTTCGGTTCTACCAGCACGGTCGGCTCTTTGGATTCGGGTTTGGCCTTGGGCTCAGTGGCGCTACCGGTGAGCGGGGCCGCCTCTACGAAGGGGGCTTCCCGAGCCTGAACGTGCGCACGCAGTATTGGTTCGGCTTTGACCTTGCGATCCAGCTTGAGCTGCTCACGATGAAGCACAGCTACACGGTTGCGCCGGCCAAAGGCGGAACGTTCGCGATGAACATGGCGATGCTTGGAGTGCAGTTCAAATATTATCTCGACGTGAAAAACCTCACCGCCGCGCTGACGTTCGCCAACCCGAACCTGAACCTCGGCGTGGGCTCCTACACGAAGTCTGACGTTCCTTCGGAAACCGATACTCCCGAAAAGGAAACTTCCTTCGGGCTGAACTTCGGCCTAGGGCTCGAGTTTCCGGTGATCAATAAGAAGACCTACTTCACCTTCGATTCACGCTTCCACATCGTGACCTTCAAGGACTCCAACTCCGTGGACTTTGAAGATCCTGAAAGCGGCGAGTTCTCGAAACTCCCCGGCTGGTTCTATACGATTCAGTTCGGGCTCTTGTTCGTCTGGTAAAACGACGTTACTTCTTGGGCGCGAACTTCTTTGTGGACGCAGGCTTCTTAGCCGCCTTCTTATTGGCCGCCGCGCGCGCCTTGCCGGTCAATGCCTTGCGAAGCGAAGAGGAGGCCTTCTCCCAGACTTGGGCTTTCTCGCGACGGACTTCGCGCACCTTTTGACGCTCCGAAGAGGTCTTCGCGCGACGATCACTCGACGCCTGCACGAAGAGGAGCCGCACTGGACTCCCCATGAAGCCCCACTTCTCGCGAAGCGTGTTCATCAGGTAGCGGCGCAGGCTGAAGTGGACCTTATCGGGATCACTCACGTGACAGACAAACGTCGGAGGGTTACGGCCCGTCTGGTGGCAGAGATAGAATTTGGCGTTCATTGGGTTGTGAACGGTCGAACCCGTCCGCACGAACTCGGTGAACTCCCGCGTCGAGATCCGAACACGGCGCTGCTGAAGAATGTCCACCACAAGCTCGCCTAGATGCTCGAAGCCCATTCCCTCTTTGCCACTCAGGAACATCAACGGCGCATAACG
>JBEIOW010000009.1:0-14112 GCA_040377385.1 Bacteriovoracaceae bacterium
AGTTCCCTTCCAAGAGTTTGGAGGACTGGAAGACCTGGTTTGTGGAAGCGGCACGCCTCGTTCTTTCGCGTTGCCCGGATGAGGGCGTATCGATTTTCTACCAAACGGACATCAAGAAGAACGGCGAGTGGGTGGACAAGGCATACCTCTGTCAGAAGGCGGCGGAACTCGAGGGTCACGCTCTGCTCTGGCATAAGATCGTCTGCCGCGCGCCTCCCGGTAACGTCACGTTTGGGCGCCCCGCCTATTCTCACCTTCTTTGCTTTTCCAAAGGGGTTCGAGCCGACATCGCGCGATCGCTCGTGGACGTTTTACCGCAGGCTGGGGAAGTGACCTGGACGCGAGGTATGGGCGTGGAGGCCTGCCGGCTCGCCTGCCGTTTTATCCTCGAGGGGACGGCCACCCGTACGGTCGTCGATCCTTTCTGCGGACACGGAAGTTTGCTGGCTGTCGCCAATTCAATGGGACTAGATGCGGTGGGCGTGGAACTCGGACGAAAACGCGCGGACCGCGCCCGAACGCTGACCTTAGATGAGATCTTCAGCTAAGGACCTTTTCGAATTGTCTCGGCCCTCTGAACCGTGTGAAATCTTGGGATGATTCTGAACCAAGCGAAGACCTGGTTGGCTGAAGCGGCGATTCCTCTCTGGTTGAAGCACGGAATGGACTTCGAGCGTGGAGGTTTCATTGAAAGCCTCGACCACGATGCCCGACCGATCGAGGCTCCCTGGCGCGGTCTGGTTCAGGCTCGGCAGATTTACAGCCTACGAATCGCCGCGGAAATGGGGGCGTGTTCTCCCGAGGAGAGTCGCCGAGCGATCGATGCGGGCGTCAGCTTTTTGCTGGAGAAATACTCTCTGCCGCATGGCGGTTTCGTTCGCTCAATTGATCGTGCCGACCAGCCGGTCGAGAACTTCGCGGACCTCTACTCTCAAGCTTTCGCGCTTTTCGGCATGGCGCACGCCCACGCCGTGACGAAAGAAAGCCGCCTGAAGGCGCGGGCGCATGCGCTGCTCGCTTATCTTCAAACGGATCGCCGACTTCCGAACGGCGGCTACTCCGAGATTCAGGCCGGCCAAACCGGAAAAATTCTGCGCGTTTCCAATCCACACATGCACCTCTTCGAGGCAGCGCTCGCCTGGATGGAGGAAGACCCTTCCGAGCCCGTTTGGGGGCGGCTGGCGGACGAGGTCTTCGCACTCTGCCGGGACCACTTGATTGACGCGGATACGGGAATCTTGGCGGAGCACTTTGATGAGGAGTGGCGCCCCGTTCTTCACGAGCGGGGATTTGTTTTCGAACCGGGTCACCAGTACGAATGGGCTTGGTTGCTCGGGCGCTACGGCAGGCATCGGAAAATCGATCTCACCGCAATGCGTGCGCGAATGATCGAGGCGGCTGAGCGAAATGGGGTTTGCGCGACTCGGCACGCCCCTTTCGACGAGCTCTGGAGTGATTTGACGGTTAAGAGTTCGACTTCGCGACTCTGGCCTCATTGCGAACGGGTCAAAGCTGCGGTTCGGCTCGCGGAAGAGTCGAGCGGGCCAGCTCGCGTTCGATACGTCGCGATGGCCGACGAAGGGATGCGCGGACTTTTCCGCTACTTCGAAGTGAAGACTCCCGGGCTTTGGCTCGATGTCTGGACGGAGTCGGGGGAGTTCCTAAAGAACCAACCCGTTCGCGCGAGTTCGTTCTACCATATCGTGGGCGCGCTCTCGGAGTACGCCGAGGTTCGCCCTCGCCTCAGTTGATCGGAACTAGGGTTGCTCCGTCCATTCCATCGGCGCAACGTCGAAGCCTTGCGCGATCCTTCGTTCCAGGATCTGTCCGACCAGATCTTTGTTCATTCGGGGCTCGCGACTGAGAATCCAAAGAGACTTGCGGTCCGGCGATCCAACGACCGCGTAGCGGTAGTTTTCCTCGAGCTCGAGAATCCAGTAGTCCCCTTCGAAGGGCCAAAAGAAACTCACCTTCAGTTTGGCTTGGCTCTCGTCCACGACGCGAGCGACTCCGTCGGCAACGCGGACTTCTCCGTCCAGCGATCCTTGACGGCAGGTGTTCTTCACGTCGATTTTTCCATCGGAACGAGGAGAGTACTCGGCGGTGACTCCGGCGCAGCCTTTTTCGAAACGCTGTGGCAGACGACCGATCTCGTACCAAAGTCCCGAGTAGCGGGTGAGGTCGACGGAGGGCACGGTTTCTAGCGGCGCATTTCGGGAGCGGCCGAACGCCCAGCTCTCCTGAGTTGCGATCAAGCTGGAGAGTCCGGCCATGATCAAGGAAATCGCCCAGGCTGACATGGATACTTTCATGTTGGAGTCCTCCGGTTCATCTTAAGATTCACAAAATCATAAAACTTATATATGATCTAGCTCGCGCCGTCGAGAGTTAACGTAGGCGCAGGAGATACGATGAAGATCGCCGTTGTCGGGGCTTCCGGGTTTATCGGTCAAAGACTGATTCCCGAGTTAGTTCAGGACTTTAAGGTAGTAGCGCTGGGAAGATCGGAGCCCTCGGGCGAAGCGCGAAAGAGTCTAGGTCCGAACGTAGAATGGCGGGTCTGCGATCTCTTCTCGGTTCTGCAAACCGAAAAGGCCCTCGAGGGGGTCGATGTGGCGATTTACCTCGTTCACTCGATGCTCCCATCGGCGCGACTGACTCAGAGTTCGTTCGAGAACGCCGACCTCGCGCTTGCGGACAGCTTCGCGCGGGCCGCGAGGCGATCGGGTGTTCGAAGGATTATTTTCCTCAGCGGTTTGGTTCCTCCGGGAGGGCGGCTCTCGCGACACCTGGCGAGTCGTTTGGAAGTGGAAACGGTGCTCGCCTCCTACGGTTGTCCGGTGACTTCGCTGCGTTCCGGGATGATCATCGGCGCGCAGGGCTCGTCGTTCCAGATGATGTATCTCTTGGTCAAGCGTCTGCCCGTGATGGTCTGCCCCGCGTGGACAGAAAATCGGACTCAATGCATTGATGCGCGCGACGTGGTCGCGTTGATCTCCTACTGCCTGCGAAATCCGGAAATCACCAGCCAGGCCTACGATATCGGAGCGCCGGATGTGCTGACCTATCGGCAACTCATGTCCTTGCTTGCGCGCGAAATGGGGGTTCGGCGATGGATGTTCCCGCTTCCCTACTTTACGCCGGGGCTTTCGCGATTGTGGGTGCAGCTCATTACTGGTGCGCCGAAGAACCTCGTCTCTCCTTTGATCCACAGTCTGCGCTACGAAATGCTGGTGAAGAACGATGTGCTCCTTCGGCGGTTTGGCCGGCCGTTGCGGACAGTCACCGAGTCCCTCCGCGACTGTCTCAAGGAAATGCGCCCCGATCTGCGCGCGAGCACGGCCAAACGTCGCCAGCAGCTCAAGGGTCCGAGCGAGGTGAGATCCCTTCAGCGGATGCCGATTCCGCGTGGAAAAAACGCGGAGTGGGCCGCCGCCGAGTACTTCCGCTGGCTTCCTCGTTTTCTGCGTCCTTGGATCCGGGTAACTCGCGACGAGGGGTCGGCGCGGTGGCAGTTTCGATTCTTGGGGGTTTCGCCGAGTCTGCTTGAGCTGGAGTATTCCGGCAGCCGCAGCTCAGTAGATCGCCAGCTGTTTTACATACGGGGAGGACTGCTCGCGCGCCGCTCGCAGAAGTCGAGCGCTCGTTTGGAGTTTCGTGAAGTGCTCGGTGGCGAGTGGATGTTGGCGGCGATCCATGACTTCGCGCCTGCGCTGCCTTGGTTCATCTATTCCTGGACCCAGGCGGTCGTTCACGGCTGGGTGATGGCGCGCTTTAAGCTTCATCTCCGCCGTGTATCGGCGCGCGCCTGACGGATTGCAGGGCGCAGTCAAAGCTTCGCCGCGCGTTCATTGGCTGAGCGATGCCTTCCAGCGTCTGGTAAAGGCCCAAAAGCGCGATCCCGAGAGCGAAGAACTGCGATGGCAGTTTAATTCCTGCTTTGGCGCAGGACTCGAGAATCGCCGCGAAACTTCTTTGGAACGTAGCGAGTTCAAATCTTTGCTGCGAAGGATCGTCACCCCCGAGGTGGTCGAGAATCGTTGGACCCGCCACGGTCAGACCCATGCGCTCCAGCCCAGCGTCCAGGCGGGCGCGGTCGGACTCGTAGAAACCGCAGTAAAGGTCAATGATGGCCGAGCGGAAGTCCGGCGTGGGTTGCGTGTAATAGGCCTTCGGCGCCCAGAGTAGGCCAGCTTTCGGATCAAGGTGGAAACGATCGGCGCGAAAGTCCAGGAGCCAACAGGTCTGCATCAGGATTTGCGAGAAATAGAGAGTGAGGACCGCCTCGCCTTGCTCGGACGTCAGGGGCTGGCTCGGAGTCTTCGGCAAGTCCTCCCGGAATTGAATTGCGGACTCGCTCGTCTTCAGCCAACGGGACGCATCGGATCGAATTGTCGACCAGCTTTTCTGATCTGTGGAATCTCGGATGATTTTTCCGACGACCGGGAGGACTTCGATCGGCGAGACCGCGCCCAGCAGCCGCGGCGAGAGGAGGGGGCGGATGGCGGAGAATTCTGAATGCTTGAGGAGGTACTGGATCATAGGATCTCAGGATCCTCGCGAAGTTTTCGCGCGCGCGCAAGGATGGCCTGCTTGCGAGTGGAATCCATACGGTCCCAATTGCCGACTTGAGCGCCGATTCGCGGATTTTTTCGGAGGAGGTCCCGGTGCCGGTGAATGAACTCCCAATAGAGCGTGGTGAACGGACAGGCCCGTTCTCCCTCTGCGAGTGTCGGATCATAGCGACACCCTTGGCAATAGTTGCTCATACGGTCGATATACTTGCCGCTGGCGATGTAGGGCTTGGAGGCCATCACGCCGCCGTCGGCATACTGGCTCATGCCGAGAGTATTGGGCAGCTCGACCCATTCCACCGCGTCGACGTAGACCGCGAGATACCAACGGTGGACTTCTTGCGGAGATGTCCCCCAGAGCAAGGCGAAGAGGCCGGTGACCATGAGTCGTTGGATATGGTGTGCGTAGGCGTACTGCAGCGTCTGATCGATGACCTCGCGGACGCAGTTCATTTGGGTTTTTCCGGTCCAATAGAAAGGGGGCAGTGGCGCGTGAGCGCCAAGGGCGTTTCGGTCCGCATATTCCGGCATGAAACGGTGGTAGATGCCGCGCACGTATTCGCGCCAGCCCAGGATCTGCCGGATGAAACCTTCCGTGGCGGCAATCGGTGCGCGGCCCTCGCGGTAGGCGGCTTTCGCAGCTTGGATCACCTCGAGCGGGCGGAGCAGCTTGAGATTCAGCGCGGCAGCGATGCGCGAGTGTCGGAGAAAGGGCTCACTCGTCCACATGGCGTCTTGATAGGCACCAAAGTCCGGCAAGTGATGATCGATGAAGAATCGGAGCGCATCCATTGCCTCGTGTCGGGTGATCGGCCAATCGAAGTGGTCTAACGAGCCGGGGTGATCCGCGAAACGGCGTTGGACGAGCTCGAGCACTTCGCGAGTCAATACGGAGTGAACTGTGGCGGGGCGCTGCACGATCGAGCCTGGGCCGAGAGTGCCGAAAGGCAAGCGGTTCTCGCGATCGAAGTTCCACTCGCCGCCCGTCGGCTGGTCTTCGTCCATGAGGATATTGTGGCGTTTCCTCATTTCCCGATAGAAGAACTCCATTCGCAGCGATTTTCGTCCCGCGCAGTGAGCCGCGAACTCCTCGCTTGAACAAAGGAAGGAAGTATCCGTTTGAATGGAATACGGGATCTTCGCCGCGCGGCAAACCTCAATGAGCGATTGCTGAACCCGGTAGTCGCCCGCCTCCACCCAGGTCACTGTCTCAGGCTGGAGCTGAAGAAGGGCTGCGCTAAGCGCGTCGCCGAGGGTGTCACCGGTCGGATCCGGTCTCTCGGGCAGCGTCCGGTAGTGAACCGTGATGCCACGCTCGCGAAGCTCCTGGGCAAAGTGGCGCATGGCGCTCAGGAAGAGCACGATCCTCGCCCGATGGGACCAAACGTGCGTCGACTCCTCAAAGGCTTCCGCCATCCAAACCACATCGCGCCGCGGATCCCAATCGCGAAGCGCCACCGAATCGGCATCGAGTTGATCGCCCAGAACGACGACGAGGCGCCGGATGGAATTCTTCTGCGCGGGGGTCATGGAATCCGCGGGGCGATCTTTAGAGCAATTCGCTTCGCCGCGGCGACCCCGGACTCATAAGCGCTTTCGACTCGAGCGGCGGTAAAGGCGTCACCGCAAAGCAGAAGCGGGGCAGGGGTCTGAATCTCCAGGCACTGGCCGCCGATCGGCGTGCGTGGTTCGCCAAGTCGCCAGCGATGAATGGAGGAGTGCGTGGGGATCGGCGCGGAAGCCTTCGCCCGGCCTAGGCTCTGGAGCGTGGCATGCCACAAGATTTCGAGAATTGCCGCTTCCTCGTACTCCCAGATTTTAGCGCTCCACTCCGCGGAGGCGTGCACGACAAAAACGGGCCGAGCGGTATGCAGGCCCTTCTTGCGCTGCTCGAAGATCCCGTCCAGCTCCGGTGCGAGTGAAGAGCTTTCGCGGCGAATGAGCGCAGGCACGTTCTCGATCAAAGTTTCGTCGGTCTCAAAGATCCCGGCGATACACGGTCGGTACTCGCAAGCGGACAGCTTGGCTTCGGTGTCCCGATCGAGAGCGATTCCGGCCGTTTGAATCAGCGTCCACGCTTGCGGCACAGGAGCAGAAAGGACCAGCGATCTCGTGCGGTAGCGTTCACCCGTCTCGCAGACGACCTCCCAGCCCAATGAATTCGGATCCGCCGAATCTGCTCGGAAGCTCTGAACGCGTTTTCCAGTCTCCACGGGAGCCTCCCGCGAGGCAAGATCTCGCGCCACCGCACGCGCAACCCGGCTCATTCCCTCCGGATGGACGTAGCGCGGTCGGGCGAGGGGCGTCGTCGCGACGTTTGCCTGAAGATGGACTGAAGCGAGTTGCTCGCGAAGCGACTCGGAGCGCAGGGAAAAGTCCTGCGCTCCGAGGTCCGCCAAAAGGGGTTGCTCGTCGCGGGTCCATCGACGGGTCGCCATTCTTCCGCCGAGGCCACGGCTCTTCTCGAGCGTGAGCACGGAAAGCCCGGTTTCGAGCAGGTGGGAGCGACAACCGATTCCGCTCATGCCGGCTCCGACGATGATCACGTCCCAGCGCCGATCCGATGCGGAGTCCGCCGTTGAGCGGGCTACGGTAGTATTCATATATCTTTTATGATATCGTGAATCTTATGAATAAGCAATTCGGGATGCCGCCCGCCGCCGCTCGAGTCTTCTACGATGGTCTCTGCCGCGTTTGCAGCGCGGAGATTGAATTCTATCGAAAGAAGGATCCTGCGGCGCCGATTCAGTGGGTGGATATTACGCAAACAGGCTTCGACGCAGTGGCGGAGGGACTGAACCCGGATGAGGTTCATCGCCTTTTTCACGTGAAGACCCAAGATGGAAAGATCCTCCAAGGGGTCGAGGCGTTTCGCTCGATTTGGTCGGCTATACCGGCGCTTCACGGTTGGGCAAAATGGTCGTCCCTTCCAGGGGTGCGGCCGCTCATGGAATTGGGTTACCGAGGATTTGTGTGGATTCGTCCGTGGCTACCGAGGAGATCCGCGGCTGACTGCGGAGAGGATGCTTGTCGGTTGCCACCTTCGGCCCGCGCGAAGATCAATCCAGAAGGGAAGAGAGAAGAAGGATGATTCAATATCCGTTGGAGTTTCCGGTCGACTTGGTTGCGACGGCGGGCATCGCCACTGCTTGGCGGAGCCAGATTCCTGGACGCGAACCCTTGGAGTGCGCCATCCCGCCGGAGTTTGAGGGTCCGGGCGGGGGATTCTCGCCGGAGGATTATTTCGCTCTGGCTGTAGCCAACTGCTTTGTCGCGACCTTCAAGGTCATTGCGGAGCGCTCCCGCGTGGTTTTTGCGGAATTGAAAGTGAATGGACGCCTAGTGGTGGACCGGGACGAGGCGGGTCGACCGATGATGAAGAGCATGAAGCTCCTGGTTCGAATTGCGCGAGGTGATGAAGAAGGAGCGAGTGATCGCATTCGACGAGTCTTTGAGAAGACCACGCAATCTTGCATCGTGGCCAACTCGGTCAAGACCAGCGTTGATTTTGAGTTGGAGCTTAACTAGTTTTGCCAGTCGCGACGTTATCGGGCCCCGAGTGGGGTTATTTAGGGGTCGGCTTTCGGAGAGTTTCTGAGTTCGAGTCGGACGACTCTTCCCGTCTCGACCAAGCCTACGGTCGGCACCTCGAGATCGATGCTCTAGATCCCGTTCTCGATTCACCCCGGAAAGCGCTCCGTCTGCGGACGGAGCTCGGCGAGGAATTTTCGGTCGCGCTCGTTGCTGGACTTTTTTTTCTAACGAGAGACTCGCGCGCAGTGGACTCATCCGGCGCCGAGCTCGCCGTCATCGCTGAGCGAATACGACTGCTGAGTGAACGGTGCGAGAGGGTTGGAGCGGTCGCCTGCATCCTTCGCACGCCACCCTCCTTTTGGCTATCGGCTGGACCAGAAATCGCGTTAGCGCGAATTCGCGAGGAATGGTCGAGATCTTCCGCTCGGCTCTTCTTCGACTTTGGTCAAGGCGGTCACCAGCGAGCGATCGGTGACTTTGAGCGGGCTGCGGATCCGCTTTGGACCAAGCCCGAACCTCGATCGCCTTATTGGCGAGTGCACGGCTGGCACGCTGTCCGATGGGTCAGGCGATATTCCCAGGAAGCCTTGCTTGGGCTGCACCGGGCCGTGAATTTGTATCGACCACCGTTTGTGGTCTTCGCGCATTCCCAGCGGAGTGAGCAGGCGGAGGATTTTCTGAAACTCGCTGATTTCGTAAGCCCGGAAAAAGGAGCCCGACCGTGAAACGAAAGATTCGACATCCCCAGGTCAAACCTCAGGCCAACCCGGAACTCGCCGCTCTTGCGGACCTGGTCGGTGAGTTCATCGAATACTGGGGCTTTAAGGCCGTTCAGGGCAGGATGTGGTGCTACCTCTATTTGCTGGCGAGACCCCTCTCATCGAAGGAGCTCGCTCAGCTGGTTCGGATTTCTCCCGCACTAGTGACTCAATCCATTCAGGTGCTCTCAGAATATCAGTTGATCGTTCAAGCGAGCAAAGGTCCGAATGGTGTGCTTCGATTCGAGGCCAACCCGGACGTCGCCGCGGGAATTCGCCGGGTGCTTGCCTCGCGTGAGATGAGACTCTTTGGGCGGATTGCGACCGCCGCCGAAACCCTCAAAGGCAAGCGAAGCAGCGCGCCGGCGAGTGTGCAGGCGGACGAGACACGGGTTGCGCTCGTGACGGAATGGGTATCCGTGGCGCAGCTTGGTCTTGGGATGGGAATGGACCTTCTGAAGGGCGCGGATCATCCGTTTGCCCGCCCTGCCGCGTTTGCCACTGGGCTCAGTAAAAGAGCGTAAATCGCGATCAGACTGAAGCGAGCCGGGTGATCTCCGACTGAGCTCTCTGCCACGCGGAAGCAGCGTCGACCGCCGTGCCTTCGATACGCAAACGTTCCACTTTGCCGACACCCATGAATTCAAAAATATGGGTCAGCGCATTGCCCACGTGGTCACGTTCGCTCGCGGGACCCTCGGTGTAGAAGCCTCCAGAAGCTTGCACGATGATGAGGGTTTGATCGCGACGAAGGAGACCTTCCGGCCCATTGGAACCATACCGGAAGGTAACCCCCGGCCGAACAACGTGATCGACCCACGCCTTCAGCGCCGATGGTAGGCCGAAATTCCACATGGGAGTACTGATCAGAATTCGATCTGCTTCCAAGACTTCTTTACAGAGAACGTCTGAGAGCTGAAGTAAGGCGCGTTGATGGTCGGTCCGGTTCTCCGCGGGTGTGAAGGATGCCGTTACGATTTCTCCTTCCCAGTGTGGAGGCGCGTCTTTTCCGGTGAGCAAGCGAGAATGAATCTCTACGCCGGAGTGTCGCGACTGGAACTCCCTGAGATAGAGATCGGCTCCTCGCCGACTCAATGAGGATTCCGCCCGGGGGCTCGCGTGAATGGCAAGAAGCTTCATGAGTCCATCCGATCAGGGCGCATGCCCGAATTCAACAAACCGTAAGCCATGGAATGCGAAAGCGCGTCGATAAAGAACTCGCACTGCCGTTGCAGGGTTTCGTCGTTCGGGTCAACGAAGCGCTCCAAAAGGAGGAATCCATTCTCGCCGTGCTGTCTCTCTTCTTCGCCGGAGCGTGACTCGAGCCACGCGGCTTGCTCGGTGGTCACGCCGTAGTTTTTGACACTCGCGATATACAGGGGCTCAATCATGGTCGGCACGAGCGTTTCGATGCCAACGTTGAGTGCGGCGGCTCCAATTTGCCAGCCGTAGTCGGTGCTGTAGATCGCGCTTCTCAAGAGGGCATCGTGGCGAATCCAAACCGGGTGAGGTTTATACTTCCAAGGCGTGTGTTCGATTTGTTCCACCGGACCTCCGAAGGCCTTTACGATCCGCGCGAGAATCTGCGTATCGCCGTCCTGATCTTCACTGCGTCCGGCGAGGAAATCGCTGACTTCGGCGGGTCGCTTCTTGAATAGATGTTCGACATGCCTGCCGAAATCCATGAGGTGCCACATGAGGCCAGAGAAGTAGCGCTCGGCATCCCTGGGCTCCGCCGAGCCCGCCTGCATGGCGCGTAGGAAGGGATGCCCGAGAATGGCTTTCCGCCGAGGTTCGATCATCTGGCTGCGGATCTGGGCGAGCCACTTAGGGAGGGGCCGGCCGGGGTGAGGGGACCGAGTCTGGAGGAGGTCTTGTTGTTCCACGGGCAGGAGATAGCAAATCTAGTTCAAGATGTCTTGAACTGATTTACATAGTTGTAAACACTTTGAACTGGCCCCTTTGCGTGTCCCCGCACTGGCGACGATGACGCTCAAAAAGAAGGGCGTCCGCGCGGACTTTGCGCAGACGCCGGCCCGATTCGATAAAGTTTTGAACAATAACGGACACTTGCGAATCCCTGGGGACACGCAAGGGGGCCAGTTACTTGGATTTACGAAACAACGGCGCGTATTCCCCGTAACCTTCGCTCTCCAGACGCTCTGCGGGAATGAAGCGTAAGGCCGCCGAATTGATGCAGTACCGAAGTCCGCCTTGATCGGCTGGACCGTCGTCGAATACGTGCCCCAGATGGGAACCGTTCGTGGCAAGCACCTCCGTTCGTTTCATTCCGAGCGTGTGGTCGGCCTTTTCATTCACCCCTGCCGCTTTGATGGGGCGCGTGAAGCTTGGCCAGCCGGACGGGGATTCAAACTTATCGAGTGAGCTGAACAGCGGCTCGCCAGAGACGACATCCACGTAGATGCCTGGATCCTTCTTTTTCCAGAACTCATTCTTAAACGGAGCTTCGGTGGCACCTTCCTGGGTGACTCGATATTGCTCGGGTGTGAGCCGGGTCTTGAGCTCACGATCGCGAATCGCCGTAAGGATATCTGCCGGCTCGGCGCGGACGGTGTAGTCCGGATCCGTAAACGCATAGTGGACCGTGAAGTCTTTTCCAATCACGAACGTCGCAGGGACCGGGAGTCGCCAGTCGGGATTGCCTTGGTTCTTCGTCAAGTCGATGCCGAAGCTCTGGTAGAGGTCTCGCAGTTCCTTCGGAACTCCGAAGACCAAACCGTAACGAGTCGCGATGGAGTTTTTCGGGTCGCTCAGGACTTCGAATTTCAGTCCGTCTTTTTCAGCCGTGGAAGCGCCTTCGTCCGGCTTTTCCGGCGAAACGGCGACGAGCTGTGCGCCCAGCTGCTGGAATGCTGGGAGCTTCTCTTGGTACGCGCGCAACTGAGCGTTGCAATACGGACACCATCCTCCGCGGTAGAAGGTCAGTACGACTGGTCCGCGCTTTAGCAGAGTGGAGAGACGGATCTCGCGACCGTGAAAGTTGCGCAGCGTGAAGTCAGGCGCTTTCTTTCCGACAGCCGGAGCTTGGGCGGCAATGCGCTCCTTACGCAGCTTTTCAGTCGCTGCGTCCATGATGGCCTTTTTTTCGGGCGGAAGTTTCTTGGCCGAATCCTCGCGCATTTTCGCCAATGTTTCGCGAAGACGCATCTCTGAGAATGCCGATGTCAAAAAAGCGCGGAGCTCAGGCTCGGTTGCCTTGGCGGTCAGGCGGCCCGTTTCTTCGGCGCCCCGGAACGCGATCAAGACTGACTGAGTATTTACCTTGAGCTGTTCCCGAACTGCCGTCTCACGGTCGTAATCGACTCGCATGAGCCGTACTCCGCGGAGAAGCGGATCCTTTTCCATCGCTATCAAGATTCGTTCCTGCCGTACGCAGGTGGTGCACCACTTGGCGTGAAAGTGCAGAAGAATCTTCTCACCCGACTTTTTAGCCTTCTCAAAAAGCGCCGGGCTATAATCGGGATAAGCCCACGCGCTGGGGCTGAGTAAGCCGAGAACCAGGGCGGAAAGGACACTGAAGTACGTAAAAGTGACTTTCATTGCGGAGACCTCACTGGGGATGACTATGGCGCAGACTTAAACGGGTGGCCAGGAGATCTCGCCAGATTTAAGCAGGGTTCAAGCCCGCGCGCCATGAGTGTGGCTAAATCGAAACCTGAGAAACACCAGATCGCGCTCGCTCTGTGAGACCGGGTAGGGAGACGAGGTGGTACTGCAGGCCCGGGACAAGAGCAGTGCTTCGTGGCGCCAGAACCGAGTGAGGATTCGCAGTCTCTCTTGGATAGCGCTCGGGCCACGGCGGGCCGCCGCGTTTTCAACCAGCGCGAGAACCAGTGCTTCCAACGCTCGGGTGGATCCGCCGGCGAAGAAGTCGGTAAGGAGGTCCTTCCATTCGGGGGGAATGCGGCGGAACTCATAGGCGTAGGAATATTTAGGGAGGATTGCGGCCCCCAACTTCTTCCGCGGCGAACGGTGCCCTACAAATTCCAAGAGCTCCATTAATGCGAAGAAAGCATCGCGCGTGCGCTCGCGCGATCGATAGCAGCCGTGGAGGGAGAACCCCTCCTTCTCAAAGAACTGGGGGTCCGTCGTGTAGCAGAACGCCACCTGGCCCTCCGCTGTCCAGCGCATGCCGATCAATGGATAGAGAAAGCTGAACGCTCCGGCGATGTTGAGGCGGGGGCGATGTTCTTGAATCAGTCGAGTTTCGAGTTCGAGAGCACTCAGCTCGGAGTCGCACGGGCGGATCTCGATCGTCGACGCGTCTCGAACGATCGCGCGCATTTTTGCGTGCTTCTTTCGTCTCTGAACGTTGCGGTACTGAGAAAGTCGGCGGCGCAGGCTCTTGGCTTTACCAACGTAGATGAGGCTCCCTTGATCGCAGCGGATCAAGTAGACGCCCGGACTCTGCGGCACTCCAGCCAGGAAGGCAGTGCCAAATTTTCGGTCAAAGGACTTCAAAGATGGGGATTCCCTTCCGCTAAAGTCTATCGTCGCTTGCGTTCTCCGGCTACAGAACTTCGAGTTTTAGGGGCAGTGGCGTTCCGAGCCATTCGGCCGCTGCCGTGTGGTCATGCAGATCGTTTCCCGACACGGGATGGATCAAGACGGGCCACTTCCGACTGCAGAGCACCAGCGCGGGTCGTAGGTCGACGAGGATGGCGGCGGGAAAATCGAGTTCCAGAAATGGCAGCGGGTGAGGCCCGACGGGTGACGAGAAGAGTTTGGCTTGGATCCCGGGGAAAGCGGCGAGCAGCTTTTGCCTTACGGTGTCCAGGGCGGGAAGCTCGTTCTCATCACCGTAGAGATGGGCGTGGTACTCGGCGCCGTGACCCAGTGCCGCGCCGTCTAGGGCGAGGAAATGTCGGAAAGCCTGAATGACCGTGACATCGCTCGGTGAAGTAGGCAGGGCGCGCGCGGAGACATAGATGTCCGAAGCCTGAAAACGAACCAAGAGGTCCGGTCCTACTTTCGCGAGCTCATCTTTGAAGAACGGCATCAGGCGCGCGCGCAGATCTGCGAGCTGACCTCCGGCGGCGCGTTCGAGTTCCACGGAATCAATCGAGCGAAGCGCAGGATGCTCGACCTGCGACTGCGCGAGCCGGGCGCGAGCGGAGGGGTTGTGCAGGAGATCAAAGAGAGCGCGAGTTAGGCCGCTACGGTCGCTTGCCATTGTTTCACCCTTTAGCGAAGCCGTTCGTAGCCGGAGGTCGCGTTTGGAATCA
>JBEIOW010000129.1:0-6111 GCA_040377385.1 Bacteriovoracaceae bacterium
GCGGGGACGAAGCGAAGCAGTCGGGACATAGTCTCGCGAGGGAAAGAGGGACCGAGAAAAAATAATGCAGTCAGGCCGCTGGCGGCTCTCCCCGGCGCGCAGTAGTTCTTCTCACCTCAGCGCTCCTTGCTCTCGCTATCGCGCCGCCGGCGTCCGCCTTTGAGGGAAGTCTGCCCATGCAGTCCGCTGGGAAGAAGACCTTCTGGGATCGCAAGGGCAACATCGTCAATTTGGTAGGGGACGCGATCGTACGTCAGCCGGGCGAAGAGCTCACGGCGGATACGATCGTGATCAATCGCGAGAAGAACACGCTCGTCGCCACGGGCAACGCGGTTTACATGACCGGCGGCATGTTGATCCAGGGCGAGGGGATGGATTTCGATCTCGGGACCCGGACAGGTACGATCACCAACGGCAAGGTCTCGGGCGGCAACTTCATGCTGAGCGGTGAGCGGATCAATAAGCTTGGCGACGAGCGATATCAGGTTTTTCGGGGCAGCTATTCCACCTGCCTCGACTGCGCTCAAAGCTGGCGATTCCAGGCCGAAGAAGTCGATATCGAAATCGAAGGTTACGCCTACATGAAGGGCGTGAGCGTGTTCGTGAAGGACGCGCCGCTTTTTTGGGTTCCTTATCTCATCATCCCCGTGAAGACCGAGCGCCAGACGGGATTGCTGTTTCCCAAGTTCGGATTTTCGAACTACGGGTTTCGCTTCGTTCAGCCGTTTTTCTGGGCGCTGAGTCGCAGTCTCGACATGACGTTTGCCCTCGGGCCGTGGTTCGGCCAAGGGCTGCGAGGCGAGTACGAGACGCGCTACCGGCTGTCGGATACGAGCTACGGTCAGGCTAATTTATGGTACCTGCGCGATCTGCGTTTTCCGGAAACGGTCGCCAAGCAGTACCCGGGGAAAGACTTCCCCGGACTGTCGACGCACCGCTGGGCGGTTGACCTTTCGCAGCGGCAAGAACTGCCTTTGGGGATTGATCAGAAGCTTCGGATTCGCGAGGTCAGCGACAACCTCTATCCTTACCAAATCGGGGACGTCGGCGGGACGGGGGATGCTTACCTGGCGTCGAATCTCCTTTTCTCGAAATCCGTCGATGGGCTCTCGGGGTATCTTGCGGCCAGACGGACGCGAAACCTGATCAACGCCGACCCTCGGCTTTTCGACGCCAAGACGGTCCAAGCGTATCCCTCGGCTTTGCTGACGACGAACGACCGGTTCCTCTTCGGTCTTCCGATCGCCGGCGGACTCACGCTCGGGGTCAACCACTTCACGCGTTCGGGCCCTACCTTTGACCGGGACTTGATCAATCCGGTGGCGAGCGCGCTTGATCCGGTACGCCTAGGACAGGATCCCATTCGTAAAACGACGCGGGTTTTCTATACGCCGAGTCTCTACACCACGTTGCGGCCGTTCGGAGCCTTCTCGCTCGTGCCGCAGGCCGAGTATCGCGGCTTTTTCTACAGCTTCCCGGATCCCCAGGTCCCGAGTTTGTCCCGCGGCTACCTGCTGCTCAAGGCGGATCTCTCGTTCCAGCTGGAGAAGGTCTACCAGACGTCAAATCCCGACCGTCCACGCATTAAGCATTTGTTCCGTCCGATGTTCAGCTATGCCCAGATTCCGATGGTGAACGAGAACAACCCTCGACACCCATTCCTGGGACAGATGGACTACGCGAGAGCGAACGGATTCTCGGGCTACAGCTTCGACACCCAGGACGTCGTACCGCTACAGAGTAGTCAGACGTACAGCGAGTACTTCACGCCGCTCGGTCATTCGCTCACTTATGGCTTCGTCTCACAACTCATCACGCGCGAAGGGCGAGTCGACAAAACTTCCGCAGGCTACCGAACGGCCGTCGAGCTCAACGCCAAGCAGACCTACAATTTCAAGGAAATCGAGACGGGTGGGAACAAACGTCCCTTCTCGCGGATGACCTCCAATCTGATTTTCAGCTTCGACAAGTGGTCGTCCAATACGCAGTATATCTTCGTGCCCTATGTGCCGCGATCGGCGGACCAGGATCCGCACATTCTCTCGACGAGCCTGGCCTACACCTTTGAGCGGAGTTTCCGTCAGCAGGTTTTGGAGTTTGAGCGGAGTGTGAGTCTTGGGTTTTCGCGGAGCGCGCTCGGCACGCGGACCAGCAACTTGACGGGCGCAGTCACATTCTCATTGAACGATTACATCCTTCCCCGCGCTACTTTTTCCAAGGACTTCAACTCCGGCAAGTGGCTGGACGCGACCGCTGCGCTGGCGTTCCAAAGCCCTTCGCGCTGCTGGCGATTTGAAGTTTCGGCACGCCGCACGCTCGGTCCGAGCCTGAATGACTTTAATACGACCTGGAGTGCCGACCTCTCCTTGAACCTCACGGGTTCGGGGTTTGGCGGCGTCAGCCAGGCGACGAGCGGCCTCGGGATCTGATTTTTTACGAATCCCGTTTCTGCGGGTTGAAGGTACACTCAAGACCTATGGATCTTCGTGCTTACTCGAATCGGGCGATTCCTCATCTGGCCTCCTTGATCGATTTGAATGCTTCCGCAATGGAGACGGTCGCGCAGGATCTGCTCGCCAGTGTCCGTGGCGGCGGCTCGCTCTTTGTTTTTGGGAGCGGGCATTCCTCGATTTTTGCATTTGAGCTCTACCACCGCGCCGGGGGCGCGAGTTTCGTGATCCCGATCATCGCGGACTTCCTATTGCCGCACGCGGGGCCGCCGCTCGTCCGCCGGCTGGAGCGTGCTCCCGGCCTCGTTACTCCCGTGCTTCATCGCGCACGCCCGCGCGCCGGGGATATGATCTGGATCTCCTCTCAGTCGGGAATCAACTCCTCGGGGATTGATGTGGCGCTGGAGGCTAAAACATTGGGAATGCGCACGGTCGCGTTCACGAGTCGAAAACACAGTGCTGCAGTCACGTCTCGTCATCCGAGCGGTAAGCGGCTGATGGAGGTTTGCGACTCCGTCATCGATCTCGGCGGTGAGACCGGAGATGCCGCGGTCGAGGTCGTGCCCGGCGGCGTGCGTGCGGGCGCGCTCTCGTCGCTCGGAGCGATTTTGCTTGGGCATTCGATCGTGGTCGCGGTTTGCGGGGAACTCGAGGCCGAAGGACGTCGCTGCGTCTATACGAGCGTGAACACTCCGGAAGGCGAGAAGCGTAACCTCGCGCTGGAAGCGGAAGCGGCCAAACGAGACGCCCTTCTGCTCGGTTAGCGCGCGCCGTCTGTCTTTCGTCATAAAACTGTCGCTGTCGCGCTCGGCTTCAGGCCCGTATACTTCAAAGAGCATGCGCATCCTGATTTCAAACGACGATGGTGTCCACGCCCATGGACTCGAAGCCCTTTACCGTGAGTTTAAGAAGCTCGGAAAGGTCTACGTGGTGGCGCCCCTCGAGGAAAAAAGCACCACGGGCCACTCCCTGACATTGCACAAGCCGCTGCGCTTGCTGACGATTCGGCCGGATTTTTACGGCGTTTCGGGCTCGCCGGCCGATTGTGTTTACTTGGGCATCCGCGAAGTGATGAAGGGCACGCCTGATCTTGTCGTCTCGGGCATCAATCGTGGCGCCAACCTCGGTCAGGACGTTTACTATTCCGGAACGGTGTCCGCGGCGCGCGAGGCCTGCATCCTCGGAATTCCGGCCATCGCCGTGAGCCTCTCGATTGATTTCGCCAAGCTCACTGAGAAGACCAAGCTTCATTTTGATACCGCGGCCAAGATGGCGGCTGGAATCGCAAAGAAGTACGCGAGCCTTTCGGTTCCCAAACACACCCTTCTCAACCTGAACGTTCCGAACCTTCCTTCTTCTCGCGTGAAGGGAGTCCAACTCACGCGCCAGGGGTTCCGCCACTACAGCGGCACAATCGTGAAGCGTCGCGATCACCGCGGGAAGAACTACTTCTGGGTGGGCGGTCAGTACAAAGGTTTCCGCAACGAAGAGCAGACCGACTGCGTGGCCCTGGAAAAGGGTTTTGCGTCCGTTACGCCGCTTAAGCTCGATACGACGGACTTCGAATGTCTGGCCTCACTTAGCATGGATTGGCGCGGCTGAGGCCGTCGGCAAAGAGACAAACAGGTTCCTAAGGACCTCCACGGAAGGAGATCGCATGCGGATCAGGGAAGCTATTTTTTCGCGTTCATCTGGAAGCCGCTCGAGCTGGGCGATCTTGTGTCTTTGCGCACTGACGCTTTCGGCATGCGCGGGAACGCGTTCGGTTCGCGCTGATCGTAACGGACTCTTCGACTCTGAGGGTTCCGCCGCCCCTTCTCGCACGGCGCGCGGACGCAAGGCCGTAGGGACACCGTTGAAACCGCTCGAGATCGCGCAGGTGCGTGCAATGACGCGTGACTGGGTCTGGCCGCTTCGGGACATGAAAGTGACTTCGACGTTCGGGCCGCGTTCGGGAAGCATGCACGAAGGAACCGATTTTCGAGCCAGAACCGGGACGCCGATTTATGCCGTGGGACCGGGAACGGTCGCGTACGCCGGCGCACGTATTTCGGGCTACGGTAAGATGGTGGTGCTCAAGCACGGGAATGGCGTCTCGACGGTCTATGCGCACAACTCAAAGCTGTTCGTGAAGCAGGGACAGCGCATTCAGACGGGTCAGAAGATCGCCAACGCGGGCAATACCGGACGCAGCTCTGGTCCTCATTTGCATTTCGAGGTTCGCAAGGGCGTCACGGCGCTGAATCCGGCGGACTTCCTGCCGGATCGACGGACCGTGCTGGCAAACTTGGCCAAGATTCAGCGCTCGCGCCCGACGGCGGGTCGATCGCTCGCTTCGGAATCGCGTCGTCCGCAGGTCCGAACTTCCCAGTCCGCTCCTAAACGTGCGCCAGTCGCAAAGAAGCCAGTTCGCAAGGCGTCGGTGAAGCAGAAGAATAGCAAAAAGCAGGTCGCCAAGAAGCGCCCCGCGACCCGCCCCGCGCGCGTTAGTCAGAATCGGCAGAACTTGAAGACGGACTCGTCCGCGCGACCTGGCACCTAAACACGCTTTCCGCGATCAACAGCACGCCCCAGGACTTCACCGAGATCATCTGAAGCCAAGCACCCCAGGCGCCAAGAGTCTTGGCCGTGAACGCCGTGAGTGCGAGCGTCCCCAAGATCAACAGCCAACCGCGTGAGGTTTGCCAGAGGCGCCCTTCCGAGACCTTCTTCCATCCTAGAACGGTGAGAGGCAGAGCCCAGACGAAGGTGTGAAAACCTGCGAGGGGCATGAGCGTCGCAGTCAGCGCCAGGGCGAGCGCCCAACGTTCGTCCTCCGAATGACCGCGAGTTCTGTACCAGCCATAGAAGGCGAGCGCTGCAGCGAGGACGAGGGTGATGCCGGCGATCGCAAGCGAGTGATCGGGAGGGAGAGAGAAGATCCGGAAGATCGCCGAAACGAACCCTTGTGCCTCCGCTCCCTGAACACCGATCAGGATCTCGCCCGTCACTGCGTCTCGTCCTGGGCCCATCGCGGCGCCCCAGGCGCGCAAGAGCGCGAGTGGAGTTTGCTGTTCAAGAGAACACGTCACCGCTGAAAGTAGGACTGCTCCGAGAGCGGCAAGGAGGGAGGCCTTGGTGATTCGTTTCAAGGACGCGTGGCCGAGCAGCGCGATCGTGTTGACGAGTTTCGAGGTCCAAAGGAGCGAGGCGAAGTTTTGCGCCCAGAGGGAGTGGCTTCTCCAGCCAAACCACGCGGCGGCCAACAGCGGGAGCGAGACTTGGCCGTAGTACGCATGGATGTTGAACACATTGTAGAAAAGCAGGAAGAGAGCGCCCCAAGCCAACGTGGGCAAGGGCCAGCGACGCCGCAAATCGATGAAGATCGCCGCAAGCGAAGCCGCTTGGAGAACACCCCACGCGATCTTCGCCCACGCGAGCGAAAGGGCTGCGAACGGGATAAAAAGCGGCGCGATCCACGGCGGGTATTTGAAAACCATGATCCCGTCGCGTTCAATCGAGTAAAGAGGCTCGCCTGCGAGCAGCGCGGACACCGCACGCCAGTAGACGGAAAAATCGACGCTATTGTGGATTGACGTGCTGATGACGGCTGCGCACGTGATGAGAAGCAGGGAAAAAAAGACGACGGACGAAAGGAAAGTGAGGCGTTGGCTTCGGGCCA
>JBEIOW010000352.1:0-3196 GCA_040377385.1 Bacteriovoracaceae bacterium
CGGATTTCCTTCCGGCATCTGTTTAGCTTTGCGCCAATACTCGTTGTTGACGCTTTCCATCTTGCGGGCAAGCGTGCCGAAAATTTCGCGCATCAAGACCGGTGTCGCACCGGGAGGAAGCGTATCCTGACCCCTCATCGCATCAAAGAGAGCGGTGGCGACGCCTTGACCGCGCGCTTCACGCTCCGCTGATGGTGCGGGAGAAAGGCCCGCTTGCCAGATCTGCTCTACCGCCGAGCGATAGGCCGACTCGAGGGATTCCTCAACTTCCTCGCGAAGTAACCGCGCCGCTTGCAAGCGCGCACGCTCTGGACTTCCTTCGATCGCGTCGTAAGCCTCCATGCCCGTCTGACCGCTCGCGATCGTCGCGTCAAGCTTTGCGTCGAAGTCGCGCAGGAGAAGCTGAGCCATCACGAAACGTTGAACCGAATGACTCAAGAGCGACCGAATCGCGGCCACATCCTCGTTACCGGCGGCGCTGACATACGCGGCGGTGCTTGCGGGGCCTCGCGAACTCGTGCCCTTCCTTGTCGACGTTGCGCAGGCGGAAAGAGAAAACGCCAAAAGTAGACCGATGCCGACGTGGACGACGGAAGAACTAGACACGATTTTCATGGATCACCCTCACCGTCGAGTATAGCGAACGGAGCGACGCAGTCGGTAGAGGCAGGAATTGCCGGGCGGACCTAGACCGCCATTTCGGCGTCCGGGCGCCAACGGCCGCGCCACTCCTTGATCCGAACGTGTGGACGGACCGCTCGGCCCGGCTCCGCCTCGGGATACTCAATGAAGGCATAGGTCAGTCGGGTTCGCGTGCCGTACTCATTGAGATCGAGGTTCGTGACTTCGTTCCAAGAACCTTCGTTGAAGTACTGCTTCCCCTCGCGCCAGCGCCGGTACTTCAGCACATGGGTGTGCCCAAAGATCACCGTGTGGATATCGTCATTGCCTTCGAGAATGCGGAACGCCTCGCGATCGAAGTTGGGATACAGCTGAATCTCCCTAATCAGATCCCAGGTCGCGGGCTTGCGCAGCAAGGTCCGGTACCGGCTCTTGAAGTAGAGGGTCTGCAGAGTGAACTTAGCGACGCGCCACCCCGTTCGGATCGCCCATGGGAAGTCATGAATCAGTGCCCAGATCAGGAACGCACTGAAGGGCCGCACCTTGTCGACGTGCGGACGCTCCTGCTTGATTACCGGCATCATCACCGCGACGAAGAGCGAACCCCATGGAAGATTGAGCACGGGTTCAGGAAGACCTCGAGTAATGAAGGGCTGTCGCATGTCGATGCGAGCAAAACGTTCATGCTGCTGGCCGTGTTCGACGTGGACACCGTCAAAGACATAGCTCTCATCGAAGAATCGGACTTCCTGGCCGCAGGCCTCTGAGAAAACACGTCTTGGTGATGGCCAAAGCATCCCGACATCGTGGTTGCCGACCACGTAGCCTATGGTATGGCCCTCGGTTGCGCTCCAGCGGCGAAGCGCTTCGAAAAACTCAGGATGGCCTTGGACAATCCGCCGAACGGATCGCTCGGTGGAGCGTTCGGTAAACAGCGGCGTATAGACTCCGTAGGTATCCATCTGAAGGAGATTGAGGATGTCCCCGTTGAGGATCAGCTCGACGTCCGCGTTCTGAAATTCTCCCGACCGGTAGTGGTCGAGGTATTCCGCGAACTCGCGGTCATAGACAAAGTCCTCGAGAAGGTTCGGAGAACCATCGCGGAAATAGCGCCCTTTCCCTAGGTGAAAGTCGCTCAGGACAAGTTTGTACCGAGGACGAGGCCCGCTCATGCCTTTCGCTTTCCGGCGGGCGTCGTCGGAAGCGGGGTCACGTTATCGGGCGGTGACGCCTCACCCGAGACCGCGGCACTCGATGCCACGATCGCGGCCGCGTCAGCGGGAGTGACCTCTTGAGCCTCGGCCGTATCCGATCCCGGCAAGGGTGCGATAAAGACGCTGTTGCGCACCTTCCGCTTGGCGGAATACATCGCATGGTCGGCGGCGTTGATCACGGCCTTCACCGAATCGGCGTGATCCGGATAGAGCGCGACGCCGATCGAGACCGTGATGCGGATGTTGAATCCCTCCGACTGCAGAAAGGTATGCTCCTCCACAGACTTCCGCACCCGCTCCGCGACGACCTTGGCCATATCGAGGCCGCAACCTGGGAGGACGGCGACAAACTCATCCCCTCCGTAACGAAAAACCGTATCTCGTCCGCGGACGAATTTCTTGAGGTGCGCGCCCAGCTCATGCAGGAGCTTGGTGCCGGCCAGGTGACCATGGGTATCGTTGATTGACTTGAACCGATCGCCGTCCATGAAGAGAATCGCGAACGGCTTGTGATTATTCTTCGCGTTGGCGATCTCGCGCTCGAGGATATTGTAAAGATAGCGGGTGTTATAGAGACCGGTCGCATCATCCACGTAAGCCAGACTTTGCACGCCCTGGTACTGCTCGATGTTCTTTCCGGTGACTTCGATCTGCGCGCGCAGCAGCTTCAAGCGCGACTCGAAGTCAGCCACGCCCTGTGGCTGATCCGGCGAGAGACAAACGCAGTAATAATCAACTGCTCCTAGACAGCGAAAACGAAACACGAACAAGCTCGGCGTCAGCTGGCCGCGCTCGATGAATCGGTAGACTTCGCCGGCTTTAGCCATCGAGTCCAGCGCCGCCGAAGCGTGTAAAGTGATCTCCAGGATCTCGTCCATCGCGCGATCTTGCGCTCCGGTGTCAGAGACGCGTTTGGGTTGCCCAGCCTCAACCTGGAAGATGGCTGAAAAATTCGATTTCAACTCACGACGGATGTAACTCTGCACGATCTGGAAAATTCGACTGGGCTCCAGCGAAGCGGAAATCATCTGGCAACAAGTGACGAGGTTGAGATAGGCGGAGACCCCAGAAGACTCCGAATAAAGCATGCGCCGATCAAGACCGCGCTTCACCGCCAGCTGGAAGGCTTCCAAGTTGAACGGCTTCTTAAGATAGTCCTCGGCGCCCAGGCGGATCGCCGCGACCGCCTGATCGATGGTTGCCGTGGCCGAGACCACGATCACGCTCGTCATCGGGCTGATCCGCTTCACCGTCTCCAAAAGCGAGAGCACGTTGTCCGACGACTCGACGTCGTCACAATCGAGAATCACCAAATTGTAGCTGAATTTTCCGATCCACTCGGCCAGGTTTTCTGGACGCGC
>JBEIOW010000350.1:0-3211 GCA_040377385.1 Bacteriovoracaceae bacterium
AACCTGACGGTCCTCAATCATTGACCGAAGTGGACGGGGTGCCAGTTCTCGGTCAAATGGAGAATCTGGAGGCGATCGTTCGCGAACATACGGTCGATGATTTGTTTTTTGCCGTCGACCGGATTGAATCGGACGGCCTTCATGACTTCATGCTGATGTGCGAGAAGTTGGGTATTCCGGCGCGCATTTCATTGGGCTTCTACGAGTTGCGGCAGTCCCGCACGATGCTTCTCGACCTACAAGGAATTCCGGTCGTCACTTTCTATCGCCATATGCGCAGCCCGCTCGAAACGATCTTGAAGCGGGCGATGGATTTGATCGGCGCATTGATCGGCTTGGCGATGACGGGAATGCTCTTTCCTTGGATCGCGTACCGGATCCGGAAGGAAAGTCCTGGGCCCGTGATCTTCAAGCAGATCCGGGTCGGCGAGAACGGCCGCCGATTCAAGTGCTACAAGTTCCGCACGATGTCCCTGGACGCGGAAGAGCGAAAGAAAGACCTCCTCGCCGCGAATCAAATGCAGGGGCCAGTTTTTAAGTTGGACCAGGATCCCCGCGTGTTTGCCTTCGGTTCCTTTTTGCGTAAGTCGTCGCTCGATGAGTTGCCGCAATTCCTGAACGTCTTGCGAGGGGATATGAGCCTGGTCGGAACTCGCCCGCCGACCCCGGAAGAAGTCGCGCAGTACGAACTACATGCTCGCCGACGTCTAAGTATCCGTCCTGGCTTGACTGGGCTTTGGCAGGTGAGCGGCCGTAGCCGGGTTCGTGATTTTGATGAAATCGTAAAGTTGGACACGGAGTACATTGATCGCTGGTCGATCTGGCTCGACCTGCAGATTCTTTTCCGGACCGTTTGGGTGGTCGTCTTTTCGCGCGGGAGCGCAGTTTGAAATTCCGCTACGCTGCTTTGCTCCTGCTCTGGCTGGCTCTCGTGGTGCCCGCGTCTGTCGACCATGTCTTCAACATCCCGGTTGGCGATTACCAGTTTAAGCTGTGCTACGCAGCCGCCGTAATTGGCGTGTTGGGGCTGGCTGTAGATCGGCAAGCGTGGCCATCCATTCTCGCGTCGGTTCGGCGCCCCTTTTATTTCGGCCTGCTACTCTTAGCCGCTGCGGGTGGGATTGCCGCCCTGGCGTACTCAACCCATCCTTCCCGCGCGTTCGTCTTTCTCGCTCGAGCCTTGGCAACGTTAGGTCTTCTGCCACTGCTCGTCTTTTGGCTCCATCGGCGATTGGGCCACGTCTTGGCAAGATCGGTAGCGATTTTCGGCCTGTTGCAGGCGCTGGTGATCATCATCGCCTTCCCACTCTGTATGTGGACACGCGGTGTGGTGAAGCTGGGCTTCGTGATGATGTATTACAATGACTCACGCGACTTCGAGCAGCTTTGCCGACCGCACGCGTTTTATCAGGAGCCTGGCTATTTTGCCGGCTATGCGCTCCTCGTAATGGTTGTCTTGTGGCTGTCGTCCGCGCACGATCCTTCGTCGAAGTGGCGACTGTTTGAGCGGGTAACGACGGTCATTCTTGCGGTCGCGATCATCCTGACCACCTCTCGCATGGGCTGGGTGGGCGTCGGGATGCTGGCGGTAGCCGCGCTGGTGTCGAGGCGCTCGTTCGGTGCAGCTCCGGTTTTCCCGCCCAAGGTCAAGGCAGCGCTTTGGGGTGGTTCGGCGCTCTTGTTGGTGATCGCCTCGATCTCTCTCTATCCTTCGTGGAAGACGGCCCAGCTCACGATCTTCGACTTCCGCCAAGGACTGACGGGTGATCCGAGTATCCGGTACCGCTTTAGACGTTCTCTCGCGAGTTACGATGTCTTTCGATCTTCGCCACTCGTCGGCGTGGGGCCGGGTACCGCTGGGGCTTACCTCGTGGATCGTTTGCCGGAGCATCCGTATCTTTCGGGCGTCTCGACGGCGAGCCGTGACTTTCAGAGACGCGACCCGCTTTCCATGAATCTCTATACGGAAGTGCTATCGGAATGGGGAGTCTTGGGTGCGATCGCACTATTGCTAGTTTTCTTTGGTCTGATCGGCGGCGGGGGATGGGGGACGGTCCTCGCAGTCGGGACGATCGCTTGGATCGCAACGACGTGGCAAACGCTGGCAAGATTTGATCTGTGGCTCATGATTTCGTTGATCGCGATCTACCTCAAGCCTGCTCTGGGCGCAGCGAAAGAGCGAAGTCCGGTGGTTCGCACATGATCGTCACGGAGTTGATCGGTGGGTTGGGGAACCAGCTTTTTCAGTACGCAGCCGGGATGGCGCTCGCGCAACACCATCAAGTCGATTTGAAGTTAGATTCAAGCGGATTTGCCAGATATCCCTTGAGAAAATACGCTCTCAAGCCCTTCCGGACGACGGCATCAGAACTGAATTCGTCGGAACTAAATGCCTTTCGGCCCGGCACTTCGATCGTCCTTCGCGGGTTGCGAAAGTTAGGTTTGGAAGCAGGGTTTACCGGACGAGCCACCTTGCATCGTGAGAAGAGAGAGTTCAGCTTTGACCCGAACTTTCTTTCACTTCCAGCTCGTACCTACCTCACGGGCTATTGGCAGTCTTGGAAGTATGCCGACCTGGTCGAGCGGCGTCTTCGAGACGAGTTTACTTTGGTAGGGACTCTCGGATCTCGATCGGCGGAGTTGTTAGGGCGCTTGAACGAAGATGAATTTGTGGCCGTCCACGTGCGTCGCGGCGACTACGTCAATCATCCAAAGACTCAATCCGTTCACGGAAACTGCGGTCTCGATTATTACGAGAGTGCGTCGCGTAGGGTTCAGACCCATCGTCCGTCGGCCAAGTTCCTGGTCTTCTCTGACGATCTCGATTGGTGCCGTGAGCACCTCCGTTTGCCTGGCTCCCCAGTCTTCTACGCAGATACCGCTGGGTCGGACTGCCCTGAAGAAGATCTGATCCTCATGGCCGCTTGCCGTCACCACATTATCGCGAACAGTAGCTTCAGCTGGTGGGGCGCGTGGCTCGGCAAGAATCCGGATCAAATCGTGATCGCGCCCAAGCGTTGGCTCGCAGATTCGACGATCGATACCTCGGCGTTGACCCCGCCTGGATGGGAGCGGATTTAAGTGGCGCTACGGCGGCTTGGGCAACAATTCTCGCGCTACCGTCGCTTACTCCCCTCGCTTTTGGAGTCCATGGAGCAGCCCGACGCGGCTCTACCGAAAGTCGATGTCCTGATTCCGGCGATCAAAAAGG
>JBEIOW010000104.1:0-6833 GCA_040377385.1 Bacteriovoracaceae bacterium
ACGCCGCTGCCCGTAAAGGGAGTTGAGCTGGATCCCGTTCGGTTGCTGGGGGCGGGGGAGGGTTCAGCGGATTCCAAGCGGTTCATCGGCGGCTCAGCTTGGATCGCGCGCCTCTGCCCAGTCGACTATCACCGCTACCACTATCCGGATGACGGGCGCACGGTGCGCAGCTACCCCGTGCGCGGGCCTCTTCATTCCGTGAATCCCGTGGCGCTGGGTTTTCGACCCGATATCCTCCTAGAGAACGAGCGCCGAGTGGCGATCCTAGAGACGCGGAATTTTGGAGCGCTCGCGTTTGTCGAGGTCGGCGCGATTTGCGTCGGCAGAATCGAACAGTCGCACGCGGAGTCTGAACCCTTCTTGCGGGGCCAGGAAAAAGGTTACTTTCTTTTCGGCGGCTCGACGGTCGTCGTGCTTTCGGAACCCGACGGACCGCGTCCGACACCCGAGCTACTCGAGAAAACGCGCGAGGGACTCGAGACTCTGGTGCGACTGGGAGAGTCGATTGGGCGAGGCCACGGGGCTGTAGTTGGCTAAAAGAGTAGCCTGGCTGGATGCCAGCAGGGCAATGCGTGAATGAGTACGGATCTCCTGCTTTTTCTCCATCTCTTGATGTCGGCTTATATGACGGGTGTGATCTGGTTGGTGCAGCTCGTCGTTTATCCGCAGTTCGCACGAGTGAGCGCCACTGATTTTGTGTCCTATCATTCGGCCCATAGCGGGGGGTTGACGCGAGTCGTGATGATACCGATGGCGGTCGAGCTGGGCAGTGCTTCGGTTCTCCTGCTCGGAGAGCTTTCGTTTCTATTAAAAGGCTCTGTTTTTATGCTCACGGCGTTGATTTGGTTATGGACGGCGGGCCGAATGGTTCCACTCCACCATCGGCTTTCCCGACAGGGTTGGGATCCAGGTCTTCAGCGAAGCCTGGTGCAGTCGAATTGGATCAGGACAGCGGCGTGGTCGCTCAAAACCATCCTCATTTCGGCTTGGTTGTGTCGAGGGTGACATAGATCTAGGGCGACATATTTCGCGCTCTTCTAGATTCTTGCTAGAATGTAGGGCGAGGGTGTGACCTTGAGCGCGGTACGTGTGCGAACAATGCTCAGGAGAATGGCAGTCGTACGTCTCGATCAGAAAAGATCGGGCCGGGCCGCTATTTGTCTTTTGCTCACTCTGCCCTTTCTGAATGCCTGCGGCCTGCGGTTGTTTGGCACCGGTAATCTGTCGAGTATTCCCGCCGCCAATCTCACGACGATTACGGGCACCGACTCGGTTGCGGATGGCGCTCAGCAGAGCATCATCACCGTGACCATGAAGAGGATCGACGGCGAACCCTACGTCGGTGAGCGCCCGCTTTTCCGGGCCACCGATACGGGCAATACCAACGCGGGCTACGAGTCGTGCACGGTCTCCGATGACGAGGGCGTGTCGACTTGCTTCCTGACGTCGACGAAAGCTGAGACCAAGACGCTCCAGCTCCTCTACCCAGTGCAAATCTCGGGCGGACGCGTGGCATTCACGCACGGTGTAGCGGCCAAGCTTACCTCGACTCGGACGATCGTGGGCGCTTTCGCGGGGGCGACTCTGGGTGCGGCCCCGCTCATTGAGATCCAGGACATTAACGGCAATCGCGTCACGACGGGTCCGGATGCCTCCGCCGCGGTGACGATGAGTTTGAGCGTGGGGTCGGGTTCATTGATGGCGTTGGTGGGGGTGACCAAGTCAGCGAGCGCAGGCGTGGTGGACTTCACCTCGCACGGACTGAATTTCGAAGAGGCGGGATCAAAACGCCTCCAAGCGAGCAAGGCCGATACGACGGGCAGCGGGGGAACTGCCGCCTTCAGTTTGTCGTCGTCCACCAATGCGTTTACGATTTCTCCGGCTGCGGCCAGTCCTGCGCAATCGTACATCACGGTTCTGAATGATCCTGTCGCTGCAGATGGGGTCGCGACCGCGGAAGTCGCGTTTCAGATTCGAGATGAATTTCGGAATCCGATTTCGGGAACGGTGCCCGCTTTTACCGCCACCGGTACGGGCAACCTGATTGCGGTCGCGTCGGCCACCGACAGTAACGGAGAGTCTTCGACGACGATTCGCAGCACGGTTGCCGAACTTAAAACCTTGACGATGAGTGCACCGGCCACGCTCTCGTCCCTCACCGATACGGTGACTTTCGTCGCGACGCTGGCGGATCCGGCGAATTCCACGGTGGTCGCGCAGGCGGGTACGCCCATCGCGGACGGCGTGGATGCGACGATTGTCGATGTGACGTTGCTTGCGTCGGATATGAGCCCCGTTCAGGGGGTGACGCCCGCGATTCTGGCGACGGGTACGGGCAACGCGAACTACTCCTGTGGTCCGACCGACGTCAACGGGCAGACGACGTGCACATTCACGTCGACCAGGGCCGAGACGAAGACGGTGCGCTTGAGCTCGCCGATCACGAAAGTGGGAAATACGACGACCTTTGTGCACGGTCCTGCGCACCAAGTGGTTTACGTCACTCAGCCTTCCAACGGTATTGTGAATCTCCCGTTGTCTACGCAGCCTTCGGTGGAGATCCAGGATGCGCAAGGAAACCGGGTCACTTCGGGCGTGGACGCTACGGCAGATGTGACGATGAGTCTGCAGTCGGGCACCGGTGTGCTCGCGGGCACGCTTACTCGGGCGGCAGTGGGCGGGGTCGCCAACTTCTCGAGTCTAGGACTCAATGGGAGTTTGTCGGGCGTGAAGACCTTGCGCGCGACCAAAGCGAATACCACCGGGGGCGGCGGAACGACGGCGAAGACTGGGGACAGCGCTTCGTTTACGCTCGTTGGAAATAGCGCGCCGGTCGTAACGAACGTGATCGCGGTCAATTCCAACTCGATGCCGACTCCTCCTCAGGCGTCGGATCTCACCACTGCGGGCGGTACGGTTTACGTCCGTTGGAAGGCCGTGGCCGGTAGTGGTGGAACGCTCGCCGCCACGCCGATGCGTCTCGAGTATACGACGGATGATTCTTCCGGAATTTACACCGTCATCGACGACGATCTGCTGAACTCCGCGAACATGGGATGCTCGTTTGTTCCGGTGCAGGAGTCCGGTTGCTACCGCTGGGCGGTCGGTGTGCCTGCGAGCGGGTTTCTTCGCGTCCGTGTTGTGGCCACGGATGTCTCCGGGTTGACCGGTGCGAGCTCATCCGCGCTGAATATCGCGAGTCAGCTGAAAATCCTCGCGGGTGACCTCGACAGTGGACTGGGACTGAGCGCGAGTAACTTCGCTTTCTTGGGCTCAGCCAACCAAGATCCGGCGACGTTTGTGGTGGCTCGAGACGGGACCATTTACGTGCGTGATCTTTATCGGGGAGTTTTGCGCGTGAATGCCGCGACCTCAGCCGTGGAGCGACTTGCGCCGATGGGCGCGACGACGTCAGGGGAGGGCGATGGCGGCGCGATCGGTTTGGCGAGATTCCGCAGTCCGACCCATATCGCGCTCGACTGGGAAGATCGCCTGCTGATTCTCGATTACGATCGGCTCCGCCAGTATGACCCCGTCACCGACGAGATCACGACGCTCATCGGCTGCGTCAATACTCCCTGCAGTCAGGCGGACGATGAGGATCCGCTATCGTTCACGATCACCCCACCGACCACGGATTATCTCTCGGCGATGAACACCGAGGCGCAGACGGTTGATCGCTACGCCACGCGCGGTTTTACCTTCTATCCACTGAAGGACGGACGAATCTTCTTCCAGGCGGGCGGCTATACCAAACGAAGCGGGAACGGTTGGTCGATTTTTTATTTCGATCCAAACGGACTCAAGATCAAGAAAGTGGCCACGCCCAATGGCACTGGCTACTACGGGAACGTCACGACGAACATTCAGTCCTGCGTCCTGATTGTTTGGCTCCCGGAATACAATCTTTCCACGCAAGCCATTACACGCACCCTGGCGACCGTGCACCGAAACGGGACTGGTACGGCCGACGCGGGTTGCGACACATCGTCCGGGAACTTCACCCCCTTGGAACTCACCTGGCCTGCTCAGGCGGTGGCAGCGACGCATCCCGAGAGTTTGGTGGCCGGGTCGCCTGCGGGTGGCTGGGGTCACAACGGTCTTGGTTTTGCCCAATTTATGGGACGAGACGGGAAGGTCTACGGGTTTCAGCGGGACGTAGCCCGCATTCGCCAGCTGGCTTTCGGCGGAACCACTTGGACGACCCTGGTGGGACACGC
Organism: Bacteriovoracaceae bacterium; assembly: GCA_040377385.1. Classification (GTDB taxonomy): domain Bacteria; phylum Bdellovibrionota; class UBA1018; order UBA1018; family UBA1018; genus JBEIOW01. The sequence goes on from JBEIOW010000104.1 coordinate 4,221, forward strand.
GAGTGCGGAGCCGGGGAACTGCGCGGACGATACGCTGGCCACCTCGTGCCGAATTGAGCCCAATGCGGTCTTTGTGCAGGACAACGGCACGATCTATTGGATGGAGCGCGGGATGATTCGGTTGCTCGATAGCAATTCGCGCGTCCAGACCATTTATGGCCGGGGTTTCTCCCGCGATTCTAACTTGCTTGCCACCTCGGATCGTCTCGGCAAAGTCTCGCGGATTAACTATTGGAAAGATGGCTCCACCTGGAATTTCGGATTCGTGGATCGGAATTCGTACCGCATCCGGGAGTTCCCTGAAGATGGGACGGTGTTTACGCTGGCGGGGAATGGCTCAAGCTCGTTTGCGAGTACGAGCAATTTGACCGCGGCAACGGAGACGGGTCTGTCCATGACGGGGAACGGACAGATTTGGGATGACTTCGTCTATAACCCGGCGAATGGCGACGCTTACGGTCACTTCGCCACTGGCGCCGGCGCGATCTCGTATCTGACGCGGTCGCTTACGCCTATTCGCCACTGGCAGCGACTTTCCAGCTTCAACGGGGCTGGTGGATCCGTAGGTTACATGAGCGTCGTCGCGGAGCCGATGTCGCAGACGTCATTCGGCGTGTACCGCCCGCGCGCGCTAGCGTGGGTGAATGGTCAGGTGATTTACGCGGTGGCGAACGGCAATGATACCACGCCGACGGACCGCTTCCTGATCGAGGTTAACCCGACCAATTCAACGTGGTCATTTCTCGCCGGTAAAGCTGGAGCCGATGCCTCGTTCTCGTATGCAACCTCCGGAGCGGTGTTGAGCTCGCGTATTCCGAATCTCCAAAGCACGGGTCGCTGGGCTGGTCTGATCTATGACGACAGCCCGACGACTCCGCGTTACCTCACTCTGAATGGCGGTGGGGCGGCGGGGGACTTTATCGCGTTCGAAGAGGGCGGAAACTTCTCCTCCGCGGGCACTCACTCGGTCGGAGCAAGTTCGATTGGGTACTCCGCTGACCGAAACACGTTCTATTTTTGCGGGACGAATGACTTTAAGCTTTATCAAAAGAAGATGTCCGAGGCTGGGCAGCCCCAAACGGAAATCGCGCTTCCCGTTCCGGGTCTTCAGTGCACCGGAAGAAGCCTGCTCTATCTGGAAGAGCGTGGCGCTCACGGGACGCTCGTCTTTCCGGCGAGCCTGAACGGTCTCCACAGCATCGTGGAGTACGCGCTTCCTGAAGATTGATAGAGAATAGACACCAAGCGTTATCCGGAACCCGTGGAGATGAGCTCGGTGCTGGGCTCTGGCCGCAATTTGTCCAGAATTGCGCGGCGGATGAAGGGAAATTAATTTCCCTCGCGTCGACAGTGGCCGTGACCGTCGATTAGACTGGGAAAAACCACGGAGTTCTCCCATTGAATCTGATCGATCTTTCCATTCGCCGGCCCGTGTTTGCTTGGGTTCTCATGTTTACGATGATCGTCTTCGGGGCGATCACGTTCAACCGGCTCGGCATCAGCAACATGCCGGACATCGACTTTCCGGTTCTCAGCGTCTCGCTGAATTACCCGGGTGCTGCTCCTGAGGTCGTTGAGACCGACCTGATCCAAGATGTCGAAGACCGCCTGCTCGCCATCGAGGGCATCCGCGAAATGCGGTCGAGCGCACGCCAAGGCTCGGGCTCCGTCACGCTCGAGTTCGACATCGAGCGCAACGTCGACGTCGCCCTCCAGGAGGTTCAAGCGGCGTTGAGCCAGTTACGTCTGCCCGAGGACGTGGATCCGCCCGTGATCCGTAAGCAGAATCCCGAGGAAGATCCGATCATCATCTTCTCGGTCTTCAGCGATGCTCCGCTGCGCGAAATGCTCAACTGGGTCGACAACGTGCTTTTGGACCAGATCCGGTTCATTCGGGGGGTGGGCGTTGTCAACGTGGGTGGCGCGAGCGAGCGCAACCTGCGCGTCTGGCTCGATGTGGAGAAGCTGGAACGTTACGAGCTGACCATCACCGACGTTGTGGAAGCTTTGCGGTCCCAGCACCTCGAGAGCGCGGCGGGTCAGTTTAGTGAAGGGAAGCGCGAGCTGCGTGTGCGCTGGCTTGGTGAGGCCACCGAAGTCGAAGACGTGAAGAAGATTCGCATTCTCCGTCGCGGCGGTCAGCAGATCTTTGGTCGCCCGATTGCCCTGTCTGAAGTAGCGACCGTCGAGGATGGTCTCTCCGATATTCGGCGGTTCTCGCGCGTCGAGGGCAAGCAGGCCGTCGGGGTCTTCATTCGCAAGCAGCGCGGAACCAACGAGGTTGAAGTCGCCGACGCCGTCCGCGCCAAGGTAGAGCAGCTGAAGTCGACTTTTCCGGCGGGGTTTGACTCTCGAGTCAGTGTGGATTTCACCCGCCCCACTCACTCGACGGTGGATCTGACTTTAGAGAAGCTGATTTTTGCCGCGATCATCACGATCTTGGTTTGCTTCTTTTTCCTCGGCAGTATTCCCGCGGCGATCAATATTTTGTTCTCGATTCCGACCTCGATCGTCGGGACGTTCACCATTCTTTTCTTCTCCGGGTTTACGCTGAACCTCTTCACCTTGCTTGCACTCACGCTCGCGATTTCGATCGTCGTCGACGATGCGATC
>JBEIOW010000217.1:0-4637 GCA_040377385.1 Bacteriovoracaceae bacterium
CCACGGATCTCGGCTTCGTCTTTCACGCCGCCGAGGGAGATTCGAACGAACTCGCGTCCCATCGCTTTTGCGATCGAGCGTCCGAGGGAAGTCTTACCAACGCCCGGAGGTCCGTAGAAACAAAGGATCGGGCCCTTCATCTTGTCCTTGAGCTTGCGGACGGCCAGGTACTCGAGGATCCGTTCTTTGATCTTGTCGAGATTGTGGTGATCGTCGTCGAGCACGGACTTGGCGTTCTTGAGATCGAGATTGTCCGGGGTGTGTTTAGACCACGGGGTCTCGACGAGCCAGTCGATGTAGGTGCGGAGCATGGAGGCTTCGGACGCATCGGGGTGCATGCGCTCGAGGCGGCCGAGTTGCTTCAGGGCTTCTTGCTCGACTTCCGTCGGCATTTTCGCGGTCAGGATCTTTTCTTTCAGCTCCTGAACTTCTTCGCCCTTTTGGTCGCCGTCGCCCAGCTCGCTCTTGATCGCGCGGATCTGTTCGCGGAGGAAGTATTCCTTCTGCGACTTGGTCATCTCTTCTTTGGCGGAAGAGCGGATCTTCGCTTGGAGCGTAAGGACTTCGATTTCCTTGGTGAGGATCTCGTGGATGTGCGCGAGACGCTTGTGGCTGTCGGTGATCTCGAGGATCGCCTGCGCGTCGCCCACTTTCAGGCCGAGGTTGCTCGCGACGAGATCGGCCAGGCGGCCTGGATCCGTGATGTCGTCCAGCACCATGAGGATGTCCGGAGTGAGAACTTTTCCGAGCGAGATGACGCGCTCGAGGAGCTCACGAACCGAGCGCATGAGCGCTTGGATCTCGGGATCGGCGGCGAGGACTTTTTCCTCGAGGCGATCGATCTTAACTTCGTAGAAGGGGTTCGTCTGCGAGAACTCCTTGATGTTCGCTTTGCACAGGCCTTGGGTCAGGATTTTGATCCGACCGTCGGGCAGCTTGCGCATGCGCATGATCATGGAGACCGTGCCTACGTTGTAAATGCCTTCCGGCGAGGGATGCTCGTCGGAAATGTCTTTTTGGGAGGCGAGAAGGATCAAGCGATCCGTGCGCGAAAGCGCCTCTTCCACGCTCTTGATGGAGGAGTCTCGTCCCACGAAGAGCGGGATGATCATATAGGGGAAGACGACAATGTCTCTCACGGGCAGCATGGGTAGCTGCTGGGGGATCTCAATCTGTTCGCCGTCGTAGTTCGTTACCATTCAGCTGTCGCCTCCGATGTGTGCGCTCTTACTGAATGATTCGGAGGAAGGAGGGCCGTCCTTGAGGGAATTTACGCGGTCGAGACGATATAGATCTCCGTACTGATTGGCATTTCCGCGACAAGGCGCCGTCGTGTGCGTTGCGAAAACGTCAAGGTCTCGTCAGTGCGCCGACGAGTCCTCGCTGACCTGGGATTGGAAGGATTCGGTTATTACCGGGTTCACCGAGTGATGTGATCCGCTACTGATTCTTATCGGGATGAGGCGGAGCGGTCAGGATCTTGGCGGAGTCGTCGATTTCAAATTCCGCCGGTACCGTTCACCAGATTTTTTTCGTGATCGATGCTCCATTCATCCTTCCGGTCTACTGCGCCGGAAGCCGCAAGGGAGATCCGGCCCGCGGCCCGAACACGGAAGGCCGCGCGCTCGACGCGGCTTTCCTCGATGCCCGCAGCGGCGTTGGAAGTCAGGTCACTTTCGGGAGGGATTGACCCGCCGACAGAGCGATTCGCTAAGAACGCGGTTTGACCATCACCCGGCGCGCATTCCGAGCTGGGGCGACCGATCCCGGTCGCGGCGTCGTGTTGCGTGAAGTTGCAGCGCTCGTTTCCGAGCGGACCGCAGAGAGAGGAGGTGGCGGCCGTCGGGTCAATGCCGACCGTGTACCATCGCTGGCTACCCGTCACGGGCTCAAAGCCTACGCGCATCAAGCAAGAGGTGTAAGTTCCGTACTCGGCGTAGTGGGTCTGCAGGGCGGTGTAGCTGGCCGCAAGCATGACACGCGCTTCGGTCTGGCGTGCGCGGGCTTGGTAGCGTTTGTATTCCGGGATGGCGACTGCGGCCAACACTCCGACGATGGCGATCACGACCATGAGTTCGATCAGAGTGAAACCGGCTTGCGAATGGATCTTCATGATTCCCCCAGATTCCCCAGGGATAAGAAGAGCAAAGGCGGTGCCGGCTATTTTCGGGCTGAAGCGCGTCTAGAGCCCGCTCATTGTCTAAGACTTAGACAGTTGCGCAGGACATGGGCGGAGTGCGCACGAAAAAAGGGGACGGCGTAGGCCGTCCCCTTCACGCGATGGCTCGGGCCATCGTTCAAATTCCGATCACGAACTTAAGCGTAGATCTTCTCGCGGTGCTCTTGGCGCTCTTTGCAAGCGATGCACATCGTGGAAACCGGGCGGGCCTCCAGGCGACGAGGCTCGATGGGCTCTTCACATTCTTCGCAGGAGCCGAAGACGCCGAGGTCCATGCGGGCGAGGGCTTCGTCGATTTTCACCAGGAGCTGACGCTCACGGTCGCGAAGTTTGAAGATGAGGTTTTGGTTGATCTCGCTGGCGGCGAGGTCCGTTTCATCCGGAAGATCGTCCGGCGAAAGAGCCAGTTCGTGCTTCACGGCGTTCCTGGAGTTGTTCAGGATCCGTTCTTTTTCTTCCAGAAGAGCCTTCCGAAAGCGAGTCAGAGTCTTAGCGTCCATACTTTGTTTCCCCCAAACAGTCACACTGCCTGCCGGTCTCAAAACTTCTGAGCGTCCGGCGAACCGTGACTCATCATTTTATCGCCATCCGAGGCGACCACAAGGGTTTTATAAGGACTTCTAAGGAAGATCAACTCTTCTGTTTCAACGCCGGTCATTTTTTGACGGCGAGGTGTCCTTGGCGACCCGGGTCGCTCGAGCATTCGCTAACCCAGCTTATCGGTGCTTGACGGCAAAACTTGAGGACCCGTATCCATAATGTCTTCATGGGAAATTCATTCAACGGTGGTGTCATCGTGTTGGCGGCAGGCCTAGGAAAACGCATGCGTTCTCCTTTGCCGAAGGTTTTGCACGAAGTCGCCGGGCAGCCGCTTCTCTTCCACATTTTGGATCAAGTCGTGAAGGCCGCGCCACTTGCGGAGATCGGTGTCGTAGTCGGTCACGCGCGCGAGACAGTAGAATCGGCCGTCCGTGCCAACGAGCGTTACCGCGGTGCGAAGATCACGTTTCTTCACCAGGCTGAACAGCTGGGCACGGGGCACGCCGCTCGCTCGGCGATGGAGACTCCGTGGGGCGATTTGCTCGTGAAGCGAAAAGCCACGGTCTTGGTTCTCCCGGGAGATTTGCCATTGATCCCCGAACGCCTCGTCACCGAGATGATTGAGCCGCTGGGTGCGAGCACCGCGATGCGCCTATTGACGTGCGAACTCGCTGACCCTTCTGGGTACGGACGGGTGGTTCGCCGCGGTAAGCAGGGCGGAGTGCTGCGGATCGTGGAAGAAAAGGACGCCAATCAGCGGGAGAAGGCGATCGATGAAGTCGCCGCGTCCATCTATAGCTTCCAGGGAGTCTTTCTTCGCTCCAGTTTACAGAAACTTCGAAATCGCAACGCGCAAGGGGAGTATTACCTTACCGACCTCGTCGCGATGGCATCCGGCGCGAAGAAGAAGATCGACGTTTTGGCCTGGAGCACTTGCGATGATCTGCGCGGGATCAACGACCCGTGGGAGCTCGCCCTCGCCAACCGCATTTATCAGGAGCGACTGGGTCGGCATTGGGCCCGCGAGGCGGGCGTGCAGTTTCGCGATCCGTGGACGACGCAAATCGACGCGCACGCGAGCATCGGCGAAGGTGCGGTGGTCGGGCCGGGCGCATGTATTTTCGGGACAACGGAGATCGGCGCCGGTGCGAGGATTGATGCGCATGTGGTTCTGCGCGATTCGAAGATCGGCGCGCGCGCACACATCAAGGCGGGAACGGTGATCGAGTCCTCGACGGTTTCGATCGAAGCCAGCGTAGGTCCCTACGCGCATCTGCGTCCCGACTCTCACGTCGGCGCGAAGGCGAAGATTGGAAATTTCGTTGAATTGAAGAAAGCGCGGGTCGGTGCAGGAACGAGTGTCGCGCATCTCTCTTACCTGGGCGACGCGACGGTAGGCGAACGAGTGAATATCGGCTGCGGCTTTGTGACCTGCAACTTCGATGGCCGCGTAATCGACGGCAAGCGCAAGCATGAGACGATCATCGAGGATGAGGCGTTCATCGGCAGCGATTGCCAAACGATCGCGCCGGTTCGGGTGGGTAAGGGCGCATACGTCGCCTCAGGTTCAACGATCACCCACGATGTGGAAAGCGGTGCACTTGCCATCGCCCGGGCTCGCCAGGTCAATAAGCCGGGCTACGCGGAGAAACTCAAAAACTTCTCGGTGCAAAAGTCCGGCAAAGGAGAAGCTTAGATGTGCGGCATCGTTGGATACACCGGCAAGCGCCCGGCGCTTGAGCTGCTCCTGAAGGGCCTGCAGCGCCTGGAGTATCGCGGCTATGACTCGTCAGGCGTGGCCTACTTCGAGGGCGCGGTCGGTAGTGAGCGGCTCGAGGTTCGGAAGTCCGAAGGCCGTCTGGCGAACGTCCGCAAGCTTCTCGCGAACGAACAAGCGGCGTCAGGAGTCTCGGCCGAA
>JBEIOW010000028.1:0-10902 GCA_040377385.1 Bacteriovoracaceae bacterium
TGGTCGCTATGCTCCTGGCCGCGCGTCTCGAGAGTCAGCTCAACCTCGGTCTGGTCGATCAGGGTCGAGGGCTGACTACGGTCATGGATCGCTTGCAGAACATTGGCCTCTTGGCGGGCAATCAACTCCGTCAGTCTGGCGAGAGAGCCAGGACGGTCAGCGATCCACACATTGATCCGCAGTCTTCTTCCCGAGCGAATCAAGCCGCGATCCAGAATACGGTTCAGCACGTTGACATCGATATTGCCGCCGCTGACGACGAGGACGACTTTTTTTCCACGAAGGTTTGGGGCGATCTGATCAAAAACCGCGAGCGGAAGCGCGGCCGCTCCTTCGGCGATCACCTTGGCTTTCTCGACGAGGGTCAGCACGGCCATGGCCATGGCCTCATCGTCAGCGAGGAGGATGTCCCGAATTTTTCCTTCGAGCATCCCTCGAATCCGCTCACTTGCGGAAAGGACCTTGATCCCATCGGGTATCGTATCCACCCGGTCCAGCGAGTTCGCCTTTCGTTCTTTCTGAGTTCGCGCAATGGATGGCGCTCCCGCCGCCTGACAGCCCCAGAGCATCGTCTGGGGACGACGGGCTTGGATCGCGCTGGCGATTCCAGCCATCAGGCCGCCGCCGCCGATTGAAGACACGATCGCATCCACATCAGGAAGTTGATCGAGAATCTCGAGACCTACCGAGCCTTGGCCGGCGATGACGGCATCGTCGTCGAATGCGTGAACGTAGACGGCGCCGGTTTCCTTGGAGAGGCGAAGCGCCGCAGAATAGGCCTCGTCGTAATTGTCGCCCTCCAGGACCACTTTCGCGCCGAGTGCCCGGGTGTTCTGAATTTTAACCAGCGGTGCGCTGCGAGGCATGATGATCGTCGCCTCGACGCCGAGCCGTCGAGAACCCCAGGCCACGCCTTGAGCGTGATTTCCGGCGCTAGCTGCGACTACACCACGCTTCCGCTCTGACTCGGTGAGGGTCGCGATCTTGAACGTGGCTCCGCGAATTTTGAACGAGCCGATCGGCTGCATATTTTCCATCTTGAGGTAGATGGAGCAACCGAAGGCTTCAGAGAGCCAGGTGTTCGGAATCAGCGGGGTTGGCGGCAGGAGAGTGGAAAGAAGTTTTCTGGCTTCTTCAATTCGAGCGATCATAAAGATCCATGGATAGGGACTGGAGCGCTGGCCTTTCGGCTCGCCTCCAACGTGCGATTCCCGAACTGCCCTTGCGCATTACTACCCCAGCACCGTAGGCCGTCCTCCGCGAGCGCACAAGTATGATCTACGCCGCAACCGAGCGCGAGCGTGGCTCCGCTTAAACCTTGGACGGAAGCCGGTGAACGAAGCCTCAGCTGATCGTCCCCGCTCCCTACCTGTCCCTGCTGGTTCCAACCCCAGCAATTGACCGCGCCACCCTCTAAGGTCACGCAGGTGTGGTAGTAGCCAGCGCTGAGCGCAGCAACCTTGCCGTTCAATGCAAGCGCTCCGCCCGGCAATTGCTTTTTCTGGTCCGTGCCATCCCCCAGCTGTCCCATCTCGTTTGCGCCCCAACAACGAACGCCATCTTCGCGCTTTGCGCAGCTATGGAACCCGCCTAGCGCGATGCCTTCAACCCGTGCACCATCCAATTGTTTCACCGCAATCGGCAGAGGGCGATCAGTCATGGAACCTTCACCGAGTTGTCCGCTCGAATTAAATCCCCAACATTTGACCGCGCCCCCCTGCAACAAGGCACAAGTGTGCGCGGCACCTGCGGCGACCTGTCGAACCCCGCCTCCCAGCTCACGCACCGCAACCGGCACCGGACTCGCCTTGAATGTCCCCGTCCCCAGTTGTCCGCGACGATTACTGCCCCAGCATCTTACGGAAGCGTCCTTAAGCACCGCACAGCCGTGGTACTGCCCAGCGGCGATCATCGACGCCGGCTGACTGAGCGGGAGCTGAACCGGCGTCGAACTCGCGTTCAGTGTTCCATCGCCCAGTTGGCCGTATCGGTTATCTCCCCAGCAATAGACCTTTCCCTGACCCGTCAGAGCGCAGGTATGGTTATACCCCGCCACGACGGACGCCACCGTTCCCGAGAAGCCAGGAACCTTCAGCGGTTTCACGCGTCTCTCACGCGTCCCATCCCCAACTTCACCAAACCGATTCTGTCCCCAACACGAGAGTTCACCCCGGTCGAGAACACAAGTATGACCCGCGCCACCCACGATCATGCGACCGGGCTCACCCGACGTGCTGACCACGGAGGGCGCCCCTTCGGATGCCGGCGCGCGCGGATTCGCGACCCTGACTTTGACTTGTTGGGATTGACCTTTGAAGTCGGTCACCTTGATCGTAGTCTCCCCACCGTCGGCAGGGGCGTCTTTGGGTGCCTTGAACATTCCAGTTTTCGCATCGACGGTGCCGCCGCCCTCGGCGATTTCAAACTGGTAAGGACCTTGCCCGCCCGCCGTCTGGATCTGGATTTCACGCTCCGGGTTCACTTCAGGCTTTTCCGCGACCGCGAGTAAGGGTGCGATCCGCTCGATTTGAATAGAGACCTTCTTTTCGGATCCCGCCGCATCCTTTACGACCAGGACTGCGTAGCCACGGTCGTTACCGATAGGGTCCTTTCCGTTCTCGGAAAGACTTTGAGATTCGATCGAAAAGCGAATCGGCGGCGCACCTCCGCGGACTTCGAATGAGTAGGCGTCGCCCTCGCCCGAAGTCAGTTTCATTTCTAGGGGTGCCTGAACCGAAACTACCGCGTCCCGCTTCACTCCCTGAGAATCCGTCACGCGAATCTGAGTCGTTCCGAGAGTCGAGCCTGCCTTGAACAAACCTTGTGCATCCACGGATCCTTCTCCGCTGATGACTTGGTAAGAATAAGGAGGGAAGCCGCCCGTCGCTCGCAATTGCACCGCTCCGCCCGAAACAGTGAATCGAGTCTTGGGTTCAACCGAAAGCGCATTCGGCGCGATCGGCTGACGTTTCCGCGTCGTAGGTTGCCCAGCGACTCCGGCGACCTCTCCGGTGATCTCTTCTGCGACATCCAACTCATCCAGCTGGGAAAGATCATCCGTCGGAGCAGCAATGACTGCAGGCGTATCGAGCTGCTCCAGATCATCGAGCTCATCGAACTCTTCGGAGTCGTTAGCGAAGGAGACGAGCGTGCCACCTGCGAAAATAGCGACGATGATTCCTGGCAATACTCTTGCCCAAAACCCAGCGCGCAAACGGTCCTTCATTTTCAGTGCACCCATGATCACTATCCAGTTTATGGATAAATCAGGGAATCTCCGAGAGGCAGAAACTGCCTAGGATCGCCTTTCGTGTTAGGCATGAAAGTGGAGGAATCCCCATGTCGTCCCCACTCGAATTCGCGCGTTTGGCTGTACTCGTGTTCTTTGCGATCTGTTTCCTGCAGGCGGGCCTGGATAAGGCCTTCGACTGGAAGGGCAACCTAGAGTACTTCCGTGGGCATTTTTCGAAGACCGTGCTGGGACCATTCGCAGGGCTGCTGCTGCCGGGGCTGGCGCTCCTCGAACTCCTCACCGGAGCCGTATGCCTTGCCGGCGCAGCCATGCTCTCGCTTCGCTCCGATGCGCTCCTCGCTCATCTAGGAGTCATGCTCAGCCTGCTCAGCCTATTGGTTCTTTTCTCCGGGCAACGCCTAGCAAAGGACTATGCCGGCGCCGCCTCGATCGCGGGCTATTTCGCCGTCGCCCTGCTCGGCGCCGTCCTTTTCGCGATCTGATCGCACCACCGAATCAAAAGTCACCTGCCGTAAGACATTCGAATCCCGAATTTTGCCGGCGCGCTTAGAAAGCGGCCCAGGAAGGGCCGCTCCGGTCCAAGGATGGACACCCGCGCGCCGGCAATAATTCGGGATTTGAATGGCGACCCCAGCAGGAATCGAACCTGCAACCCCCAGCTTAGAAGGCTGGTGCTCTATCCAGTTGAGCTATGGGGTCGTACTGGGCAAGGTTTTACCCTTTCCCGGCGGAGCGCGGCAAGGGACAATGAAGGGGATGCCGTGGTTCGAATTCCAATGTGAGAAATGCACGCACAACTTTGACGAGATCATCTCCAGTCATTCGGAGACGGAACGCGTCAAGTGCCCCAAATGCGGCGCAGATCACCCCCGCAAAAAGATCTCCCGCTTTCGTATCGCCGGCCAAGGAGATCTCCGAGAGAGTAGTGATTTTCACGGTTGCCACCATGCGCTTGAAGGCGGCACTCACGCCCATAGCCATGATGTGCCTGCCCCGCATGTGCACGGACCGGGCTGCGGACACGGGACCAAGCAGAGCGGGGATTCAGGTTCCGATTCTTGAACGGTGCCTTTAGACTTGTCTCATGATTAAACTCGCCACGATTGCCCTGACGTCCATGATCGCATTCGCTCCCATGTCCTGGGCCAAGCCCAAATATGGTCCCGATGCGACTCCACTTAGCGTGAAGCACGATTTTTTCCGATCGAATCCCGCTCCGGACTTCTGGTCACTCATCCCGTTTTATCTCCCCCAAGGTAACGATCGCAGCTGCTCGCTCGCGAGCGTGACGATGGTCGTGAACGGAATTCGCAAGAGCGCTGCACTGACTTCCAACGATGAGCTTGCGACCGAAGCCGACGTTCTCAAACGCTCGAAGTCTCCGCTTTGGAAAAAAGCGGTAGGAAAGACCGGAGGCGGCGTTACGCTTGACCAGCTCGCTGAGGTGACGCGCGCGGCGCTCACGGGGTATGAACTCAAAAAATGGGAAGTCGAATTGATGCGTTTCGACGATCCCGACGCGCTCGCAAAGCTGCGAAAAGTACTGAAAGAAAATGCCAAATCAGCCGATGATTTCGTGATCGTTAACTTTTTGCAGAGCGCGGCTACGGGAGATGCTGACGTCGGCCACATTGCTCCGCTTGGAGCCTATGACGAGAAAACCGATTCGGTCCTAGTGCTCGATCCGGATCGCCAATGGTACGAACCTTACTGGAGTCCCGTGCCCGCGCTGCTTAAGGGCATGACGGCCGCCGACTCGAGCTCCAAGAAAAGCCGGGGCCTGATCCTCGTTCGTAAAAGTTCAAATTAGGCCGATTTTCCTGGCGACCGCGGTCATCTCACGATCAGGCTGAGTCTCGACTCTAAGAGACTTGCGCGTTCGGGGATGAGGGAACTCAATTGAAATCGCGCAAAGGCAAAGCGGGAGATCCGATCCGAGATCTTTTTCGCGTTCTGTATGCTCACGCTTGCAGTAAAGCTCATCGCCGATAATGGGAAGTCCCTCCCCGGCCAGATGACGACGAATCTGGTGATAGCGACCCGTCTTAGGACGGGCGACAACGCAGCTCCAGTTTTGACCTGATTTCGATGCGATGCCTTCACTCATGATTTCCGTCTGAGCAGTCACGAGCTCTTTGCTTTTGTTCTTCTTCAAGGGCGTACGAATCGTCTTCGTTCCTTCCCAGGACCCGTGAATCAGCGCTAGGTATTCCTTGCGTGGCACCCCTCTCTCGAACAAACGGAGCAGATCCGCCGCTGTCTCGGAATTCAGCGCAAAGACCAAAATGCCTGAGGTCTCCTTGTCGAGCCTGTGGACGGGCCAAACCTTCTTGCCCAGCTTCTTCTCGAGAGCCGCTTTACAGGAGGGGGTCACATCGCCCTGCGTGTCCGAGTAAACTAGCCAGCCAGCCGGTTTGTGGACGACGAGCAGGTGCGGATCACGATGAAGGATCTTCATTGTTCTACTTTTGGATGGTGCTCGCGCGCGGACTCGAACCGCGACGGCTTGCGCCACTGGTTCCTAAGACCAGCGTGTCTACCAATTCCACCACGCGAGCACTGATGAGAAAGTAGCAGACTCCTGCTCAGGAAGAAACTGGCCCGATAGGGCATTCTGCAATCAGGCGATTTTTCGAGGTCGGGACCCTGGGCGCGCAGGGGTCACGGGCTTGCCATCCTGCTTTTTAGCCGCCTGACTAGCCGGAGAGGCTGAGCCGCCTGACTGGGCACTGAGCGCCTCCTGCTGAGACGCCATCTGGGACTGCGACTTCTGATAGCTCGATTTGACGGTATTGAGCTCGGTAGTCAACCGGTTCAGCTCCCCTTTTAAGCGCAGTTCTTCGCGTTTGGTCTGATCGACTTGGCCCTTCAGCTGCTCGTTCTGCTTCTTGGATAGGGTCAACATCTTCATTGAAGCTTCGAGGCGAGCCTTCAATTCCGAAGTTCCTCCGCCACCTCCACCGCTGGAGTCCTTGGACTTTTGCGATTCGGTGACTTTCTCCGAAAGCTGCTGATTCGCTTTCTTGAATTCTTCCAGCTGTCGCTGGACGCGATCAAACTTGATCTGCAAGGCACTCAGCTCCGCAGCGCTCTGCTTGCCCTTGGAGTTCATCGCCTGATTTTGCTGCTGCATCTTGGCACGCTCAACCTGCATCGTGAGTTGCGCAACCTGCTCCCTCATCCGGGTGATCGTGGCCTCTTTTTGGCTCACATTCTTTTCTAGGCCCTTGATACCCGTCGTGAACTCGCGCTCCCGATTCTTGAATTGGATTTCTTTCTGATGGAACTCCATTTCGCGGTGCCTGAAGGACTCCGACAGGCGCTTGGCCATGTCGTTGAGTTTCGAGCGCTCTTTCATAAGCTCGCTCATCATCCCGTCGACAAACCGTTGCGCCTTTTCAGTCTTCAGATCCTTTTTGACCTCGACGCTTTCACGCTGTAAGCGTTGGATCGTTCCTGCCAGACCACCGACCTCGATCTCTTTAACGAGACTCTCGGCTTGATCGGAGGTTTCGGTCGAAAGCGGCGGATCGGGCTCTACCGGTTCAGGCGCAGGTGCCGCCTCAGCTGCAGGTGCGGGAGTTGCGTGATCTGTTGACGCTTCGCCAACTGCTTCGATCGATTCTTGATCGGCGGGCTCTGTGGAGGAAAGTGTCGTCGTCTTCTTGGCGAGAAGATGCGCCTGTGCTTTGGACACGTCGATCGCTTCGCGCGTTTTCAGGCGCTCAGCATTGATCTCTTGGCGGAGCTGAATTTTCTCCGATTCCAATGCCGCCACTTTTCCTTGGAGCTCTTGGATCTTTTCTAGATATTGCCGAGCCTGAGGAGAATCTGAATATTCCCCATCTTCTGCACTTGCTGGAGCTGCCTGAGGAGATAACGCCCTTTTTGAAGGGGCCTGCGCCTCCTTCACGCCTGGGAGCCGCTTGAGAGAAAGCTCAGCGCCTTTTTCTTCAATTGGCGAACTCTTGATGACCGTCTGATGGTCATCTTTTGGTTCCGTCGCCCCCTTCACCACCGTGTTCACGTCTTTGTGGTTATCGGTTGTTCCACCGATTTTCGTCCGTTGCTCAATGGCTTGCTGACTCGACCGAACCAGGAAGTCCCCGGTCGGGGTTGCGTCCACTCCGGCGGAGATCGGGGTATCCTGGAGTAGATCCTGATATGGCAGATCGCCGAGCTCCTCATAGACGTGAACTTCCGGCGTATCGTCTATGGACTGTTCCAGCGCGACCCACTCCACCTCACACCTCGAAGTGCTCGTCTTGGCGTCCAAATCACAGACCGCCACGAGCTCAACTTTTCTTGTCGAAGCCTGCCACTTCAAGAACACATGCTCAACGTGCTCGGAAAGGTAGCGAAGCAGCGCCGAAAACTCCGCCGACGCGCCTTCTACGGAATCTAATCTCGTCCACGAATCATCGGGAGTTCCTTCGATCGAGGACGAAAGCGTGAAACTCGCGGAAATGGCGCAGAGCTGGTTATCCAGGCCACACTCCAGGAGAACCGGCTCCAGGCCCTCACGGTGCCTAAGTCCTTCGATCGCGCAATAAAGCAAAGCCGCACGAAGACGAAGCTCTAAGGTGGCCGCCTCTTGCGCTCGTTCCGCGAGAACTCGGTTCAGCTGGGCATGGATCAAATCACTGACTCGGCCCAACCCTTTCGTCGAGACGAGGTTTTCGTAATAGACCTGGCTTCCAGAGTCGAGGACGCCGGCGACTCCGAATGAGTCAACCGAACGAAGAGTTTTTCGCCAGTCCCGCTTGGGTGCGCCGCTAGACACTCAGGAATCCTCTTGGGCCGCGAAGGCTCGGTGCCTGCGGAGCGTCGGGAGCCATTTCGTTTCGGACTCGACCCAGCCGGCGCAATAGCTTCCGCTCCGCACGCAAATGCGTCAGGGCATCTGCCTCGGGAATCGTAATTTGATCGCAGTCGCCATTCGGAATCCACTGACGCGCCAACTGCTGCAGCTCGCGAATCTCATCTGATCCTGGAATCTCGACCCTTTCACCAATTTCCAGCTCGAGTGTCTCGATTCGCAGAGAATTGAGGAAGCTCAGCTCGTTCTTGCCGAGAATGAGCGCAAGAAGCACGACTAAGCTCGATCGGAAAAGTGCGAGTTCATGCTGTTTCACGTCTTTCTCGCGCGAGGCATGAAGCAAGCTGCCGGGAAGGAGGTCACAAACCTCGTTGACTAGGACCGTGACGTAAAATGGCTCAATCGTCATATCCGGACCCAGGAGCGGTCCGGTAATTTTCAGAACTGCATCCGATATTTCGAATGGCGCCGGCTCCAGGACGATCCGATCTTTCGTCGCCGTGATCGGCGGCGTCCATCTGAGCAGAGCGCGAAGCTCGCGTCCGACTTCGCGAAAGCGCAAAGCATCCTCGACGGATTCATGAAAAAACAAAGACTCGAATGTACGAAAACGTGCCAGCTCTTCCGGAGAAAAGAAATCCAGCGGCCCCTTGATGGCAACGAACTTTCCGTTCGCGCGCAAAGGGACATAGACCGGCGCGATCATCAGCGCATACGGCGATACGCTTTCAATCGGGCACGACAAAAGACGCGTCTCGCCCTCGTCGATGCTGAGTTTCTTCCGAACGAACTCCACGGTTCCTCCTCAATGCTTTTCGGAAGAAATTCGCGGCAAACTTACGGATTTAATTAGAGTATTTGAACACTTTCGCTCGTTCGAGGGCGATCGACGGCCATTCTCTATCGTATAGTTTTTAGAAACGAGAAAGAATCCGACTATAAATCAGGGATTTACGTAGTGACAGGCCGCAAGATGCTGTTCGTCACCTTTTTGGCGCAAGTTCCGGAGTTCCGGCGAATCTACCCGACAGTTCTCCTGAACAATCGGGCACCGAGGATTGAAATAGCAACCGCCCGGCGGATTCATAGGCGAAGGAACGTCCCCCCGCAGGATGATGCGCTCTTTTTGAATCGTCGGATCAGGAATGGGAATCGCCGACAAGAGTGCACGCGTGTAAGGGTGCTTGGGATCCGCGTAGAGCTCTTCAGCGGGCGCGAGTTCAGCGACCTTGCCGAGGTACATCACCGCTACCCGATTTGAGATGTGCTCCACCACCTTGAGGTCGTGCGCGATGAAAAGGTAGGTCAAACCGAGTTCTTTCTGGAGATCTTGCATCAGGTTCACGATCTGAGCCTGAATAGAAACGTCGAGCGCCGAGACCGGTTCGTCGCAGACGATGAAATCCGGTTCGACCGCCAGCGCGCGCGCGATACAGATGCGCTGGCGCTGACCGCCAGAGAACTCGTGCGGGTATCGCGAGATCATGTCCTTACGTAACCCGCAAAGATCAAGCAGGCTCAAGATCCGCTGCCGACGCTCATCGCGCGAGCCACCGAGACCGTGAATCTCCAGCGGCTCGGACAGGATCTGCTCCACCGTCATGCGTGGGTTCAGCGACGCATAGGGATCCTGGAAGATAATCTGCATGCGACGACGAAGTTTACGAAGTTCCTGTGGTCCCATCGCCATGACGTCTTGGCCGTCAAAGCGAACCTCACCGCTCGTCGGTTCGATCAAGCGAAGGATGCAGCGACCGAGCGTGGATTTTCCGCACCCGGATTCGCCCACGAGACCCAGCGTCTCGCCTCGGCGAATATCAAAAGAAACTCCGGAAACCGCTTTGACGGAAGCCACTTCGCGGCCGAGCAGTCCGCCCTTAACGGGAAATCGTTTGACGAGGTTGCGAACGGATACGAGGACATCACCGGTATTCGAGCTCATCTTAAATGTCCCTCACGCAGCGAATGCGGTGCGAAGATTCGTCTCGCGACGGAATTTCTCTCAGATCAGGCTCCACCCCCCGGCAGGCATCCATCACGAACGAGCACCGCTCCTGAAATCGGCAGCCTTGCGGCAGATGGAGAAGATTGGGAACAATCCCGGGGATCGTCTCGAGCCGCTTCTTCTTCACCTTGCCCGTCGGATCCTTGGCCATAGTGGGGATGCTATTGAGCAAACCCCGAGTGTAGGGGTGTTTAGGATTCGCGAAGATCTCGCGCACGCTGCCTTGCTCCACCACGCGACCCGCGTACATCACCACGACTTCATCGGCCACTTCCGCGATCACGCCTAGATCGTGCGTGATGAGCATCAGGGCCATCCCAACCTTGTCCTGGAGGCCCTTCAGCAGATCTAGGATTTGTGCTTGGATCGTCACGTCGAGCGCCGTGGTGGGCTCATCCGCGATCAGAACATGAGGATTACAGGAAAGCGCCATCGCAATCATCACGCGTTGGCGCATCCCGCCCGAAAGCTGATGTGGGTATTCGTCGATGCGCTTCTCCGGAGCGGGAATGCCCACCAACCGGAGCATGTCGATCGCCTTCTCGCGCGCTTGAGAAGAAGTCATCTTCTGGTGGAGTTGAATGGCTTCGATGATTTGGTTGCCGATCGTGAAGACCGGATTGAGAGACGTCATCGGCTCTTGGAAGATCATCGAGATCTCGTTGCCGCGGATCTTCCGCATCTCGCCCAGATCAAGTTTCGCGAGGTCCTTGCCTTGGTAAAGAATCTGACCGCCGGTGATCTTGCCCGGAGGGTCAGGGATCAGGCGCATGATCGAAAGGCTAGTCACGCTCTTTCCGCAACCCGACTCACCCACAATGCCAA
>JBEIOW010000097.1:0-7051 GCA_040377385.1 Bacteriovoracaceae bacterium
AACCATGCGCGTGCTTAGAGCCGTTTGGATTATTGTGAAACCAGTGCAGCCGCGCGGTGTCTGGAGAAGGGGTGGGGGATTGCGGGGTCGGGGCGTTGGAGGTGATGTAGTCGCCGCAGGCTTCGACGCTCATGCCTTCTCGGATCGCTGGCAAATCACCAAAGCTCTTGTTGTAGATGATTTCGAGAGTGTCCTTTGCGTCCGGACCGATTTGCAGGGAGAAGCGGTCATGGCTTCCGCGCTGACCGTAGTCCTTCTTGATCGTGCCGACCACGCGTCCACGGTCGAGGTACTGATTAGGGGTGTTGCGCTTCCAGCCGAGGACTTCCTCGTTATTGACCGCGAGCGGTTTGCCCTTAGAGGAGAGGCATTCGGGTGGACCGGCGGTTTCCCCCGCAAGCCCTGCACTGGTGGCAAGGACGCCGGAGAAAAGTCCGGCCACGATGAACGACACCCACGACGAACCGCGATTGGGATTCTGCATCTTTTTAAAGTGTGAGTGATTTTTGACGGAAGCACAAGCGACGCTTCTTCAGGGTTCCGTCAGTGCATTCTGTCTGAAATGAAAGGGCCGCCGACCTTGAGGTCGACGGCCCTCGTTTGCGCGATGGTTCGCGAACTGTTTAGCGGCGCTCGCCGCAGAAGAACGTGCGCGTCGTCGTCGCGTTAGACGAAGGGTCAAACCAGCGTTCCTCAATCTTAATGGAGCCGAGATCTTTGCCGCTCGCGCTCGGAAGCAGGGTGATCGTGCCGATCCATTCGGTCACGCCGTAGATCACGGGGTTCGAGCCGTTGCGTTGGTGCACGGTGACTTCAGCTTTCACGTCGCTGAATTCAGCTTTCTGCACGACATACCAGCGAGGATCCAGTGCGAGCCCGAAGTAACCCACCTGGCGCAGAATGTTGCCAGGTTGTGGCATCGGGAAGTGGTTGAAGCCAGTGACGGTGAGCTGGCCCACTGGGAGGTTCCAGTAGGGTTGCTTGAAGACGTCGACTTTGCAGTATTTCCCAGCTTGATCCACGCCGGCATAGGTCCACCGCGTGAAGTAAGAGCCCAGCTTGGCGAGCACTTCAGCATTGTTGAAAGAAGTGCCAAGCGGGGCGGCCGAAGCCGAGGCAGCGCCCAAAGAGCAAGCTGCGAAAAGGGTGATGATGAGAGTACGGAACATGGCTTTCCTCCTGAGAAAGATTCGATGTCTTTCTATCTCGTCTGCAACCAGAGGTGTCCAGCTCGCATTGGCGTGTAAAATGCGCAGCGCGTTGTTCTTACTTGGAAAAGACGTTTAGCCCCACCTAAACGGAGCCGTTTTGGCCCTGCGGTAGCGTCAAAATAGCATCAGCAAACATGACGCAAATGGTCAAAGATTTCGACTACTTATTGATATCATTGACGAAAAACTAATGACGCGCTAAGGCATTATCTCTGCACTGACGGAACGCGACTTGCGATCCGCCATGGAGCGATCGCGATAACGGCCTGACCTTGGGAGTAAAGCTGTGCAAGGGATGACGCGAAAAATCGGCTTCGGACTGAGCGGGATTTTCCTCGCGACGTCAGTGATGGCCGCGCCGATCATTCCGGCGTCCAAGCCCGTTCCTGCGCAACCGTCGTCGTCGGCAGCGGCACCAGCGGCAAAACCGGTAGAAGAAAAGGCGCCAGAAAAGAAATCAGAAAAGAAAGCTGAGAAGAAATCGGAACCGAGCGCTCCGCTTCCAAAGGCGGCTGCTCCGGCGGTGAGTTCTGCGGCTCCCTCGACTTCCACTTCAGCGCTCCCACTTCAGGAAAGCGTGAAGCTCGGCCTCGACGATGTGAATCCCGAGGCCAAAAAGAAGTGGGGCATCACCCTCGGTCTCGATGCCGAATCTTCCCTCCACTACTGGAACGACGTGAACCACGCCGCTTCCCTCTATATTACGACCGTCCCGAGCTGGCAGTGGAACGACTCGTTCAAGTCGAGTTTCGTCCTTGTCACTCGCCAGGATCTCGAAGGCGAGCGCGACGTGTTCGTCCACAAGGCAACGCTCGGTCTGTCTTGGGCCGGAACGCAGCTCAATCCGTTTCTGAAGTTTTCGAGTGGTCTGTCTTTCGGTCTGCCGCTGTCGAAAGACCGCCGCGTGCGCGAGTCTTACATCACGGGCATCTCGTTGACGCCGAAGCTCGACCTCAATCTCAAGCAAGTGGGGATCCACTGGCTGTCGGGCAGCTACACGATCTCGCCCGCACGCCTGATTCACAGCTACCGCGAGAACACGACGGGCACGTCCAATAACCAGTACAGCCTGACGAACGTTCCGTCGGTCTCGATCACTTTCAGCGACAAGCTTTCGTTCACGAGTTCCTACGAGTTCGTGACTTCCTGGACCTACGCCGGGAACCAGAAAAACTCTTTTGCCTGGAACCAGTCTCTCGACTTCCAGGCCTCCGAGAAAGTCGGCTTGAACGCCAGCTTCGGCACGTCCGGAACCGCGCTCAAGGATAACGGCGTGGATTCGGCGATCAGCTTTTACGACTCCGAGAAGACCTCTGTCTCGCTCGGGGTGAGTGTTTCGATTTGAGTTTGGATTTGAAAGACGACCAAGGGGTTATGAAAATGATGATTCAGAAGAACCAGTGGATGAAGTCGGTTGTGGCCCTCGCGCTTGTGATGACGCTTGGCGCGTGTACGAAGACGCGGGAAGCGGAGTTCGGGGACGGCGAAGGCACGGACATCTACGAAATTAATGAGCTGCAAAACGCTGAGTACACCCTTGGGACCTCCAGCGAATTCGCTTCTACCGGTAAGGAAGATCAGTATCGGGTCGGCGGCCAGATCGTCTCCACGAAAGTGGTTGTAGCGGATGCTCCAGAGCGCATTGCGGGAGTCTTCAAGGATCTTCGCGTTTCGACGTTTCCGGAGTCCAAGGTCGTAGTTCGTTTCAAGCTCGATCGCAAGTTTCTCACGGCCTTCAAGGTGATGGGCGGGGGCGAGCCGCTTTCGGTTATTGAGGAGAGCATCGCTCTGCGCGAGCGAGCTGTCAGCGGCGCGACTCAGACGCTCGTTCCGATCTTCCAGGTGGCGGTGGATGAGTACGGGACGGTCGTTCGCAAAAAGAACGACCTGAAGGAAGAAACGTCGAGTCTCCGTGTTGAGCGCACGGATTGGAAAGCGGCGACTCACGTTCGTTTAACGCTCCACGCGAGCAAGCGGCTTGAGGTGAAGCCCGACGAAAAGAACGCGAAAGAAGTCGTTCTTCGTTCGAAGCTGGAAGGTCAGGCCTTCACTTCCGCCGAAATGCTCGCCTACCTTGGCGTGAACTTGAGTTTACCCACTGAGAAGTCGCTCGCTGTGACGCGCTTTGATGGCGGCGTACTCGGGTTCTTCGAGGTACTGAAGTACTCGGAGCTGCCCGAAGCTCAAAAGAAGATGATCCTGACCGGCACAGATGCTGGTAAGGGCGATGTTGTTCGTTGCAAAGATGCGAAACTCTCATCTGATGCGGCTGCCCGCTTGCAGAATATTCCGGCTGAAGAGTGCGTCCTCGTCTATCGCGGCTACATTGGTACCGTGACGGTCGTGGCGGAACGTCCTCAGGATCTGGACGGAATCGCTTCAAATGAAGTTAATTTCAACGTGAAGCCGGGAATCCATGGTGAGCTCGTTTCGATCGGACCGAGCCCAGTTGTGCTCCCGGTGTATCTCGCCGGCGGTGGAGGAATTCCGTCTCCCGAACTGACGATTTCCGTGGCGTCCGTGAAGGGCAAGGAGTTCTTGCTCCGCAGGACGCTCCAAGAGAGCCCGAACGGATTTAGCTACACGTTCGCCGGATCCTCCGGGAACCTCGACATCGTGAAGTTCGTCTTCGCGAAGGAAGGCTTGCAGATCGTTCGCGCCCGTCCGCTGGTGGAAACCGGTGGCACGACGACGACCGACAACGAGCGCCTTATGGTTTTCCCCGTGAAGTACTACCGCCTGGAGTTCAAAGACCCTCAGGGTCGCCCGGTTGCAACCGCTCGTCGAGTCAGCGCTGAATTTGATGAAGCAGGTGCCCTCGCCGAAGTTTCTTGGAATTCTAACCAGATTTCCTCGATCAACACGGCGATCGACTTCTACTCGCTCGAGAACTGCTTCGCTGGCGACCGCGATACGCGCGTTCTCGGCGTGGATAACCGCATCGAAAGCGGCGCGCTGAACTTCACCTGGGAGAAAACCTACCAGGCGACGAACAACTCGTCCTGGGATTGCGCTGGCGTCTACATGGCCGGCTACTTCGACACCGTTCAATCGACGTTCACCTTCCGCGAGCGGATTTCGTTCCTCGAGCACAAGCCCGCAGCGACGGAACAACCGCTGTTCGATATCCCTTACGATGCACAGAAGAAGCTCGGCTTCGGTCTGTTCACCGGGATGAAGAAGGTCCCGAACGCCAACGGCAACGTCGGTACGACCAAGACCGACATCCCGCTCGGCTGGATCTTCGATATTCGTGAAGGCAAAAACATCCAGTACGTTCTGGCCGGTCTGCCGACCGATAACGCCGAAGTCCGCAAGCAGATGCTCATCGCGACTAAAGAAGTCGTGGCGGACCTGAACGTCGCGTTCAAGCGCGCGCTCAAAGGCACTCCGCTCGAGCGTCAGGGCGACGTGGTCGAACTCTTGATCGAAGGCGATCGTGAAGAAGAAGGCCTCAAGCCTTCGCCCGCGATGCAGCTCGGCGATCTGGAGCGCAACTACATCTACTACGTGCAGAAGGGCACCGAGTCCCGCGTGATCGGTCTCGGCGGCAACCACGCCAACCCACGCACGGGTAAGGTGGAGGCCGCGTCCGTCTTCATCTACGGCGGCAACATCCTGTCTTCCGTGGAATCGATGCGGAAGAACACGAAAGCCGAGAAAGAGTTCAATGAACAGTGGCAGGCCGTGTTCGAAGCGGCTCCGACGCCGGAAGGCACCGCCGAAGCGGTGACCGGTCAGCCCGTAGCGGGCGCACCGACGGCGGCAGCGGCTTCGACGGGCACGCAAGCCTCCGCAATCGCGGTCGGTAATGCAGCGGCGAAGATCGGCCTCGGGCAGAAGTCCAAAGCCAACATCCGCTTCATGCCCGCGGTGAAGAAAGCGGCTGTCCACGCCAACAACCCTCGCATGGCGAAGGTTGTTCAAATGGGCAAGCGTCCCGGCAAGACGGTCGCGGACCGCGAGCTTTCGGAGCTGCTCAGCAAGCTAGCGCCGAAGGACAAAGCGTTCATGGCGGCAGTCGAGACGGCTAAGCGCCAAGGGAAACTCGCGGATCCCCGCGCGTTTGACTCGATCTACCTGGATGCTCAAATCGAGCACCTCGGTAAGGCGGGTCTTCCGTCTCAGCAGCTGGGTCAGCTTCGCAATACGGCCGCTCGTCAGAAGGCTGTGACGAAACTGATGGAACGCATGCGCAGCGCGAACATCTGCGTGTTCGAAGCCGACGACGCCGCTCGCGCGGCGACGCTATCGGGCGAAGAGGGCGACCTCGAGCTCGCGGTGAAGATGTACAAGGCGACGCTCGCGCACGAGCTGGGTCACAACTTCGGCCTGCGCCACAACTTCATCGGCTCCTACGACAAACCGAACTGGCTCTTCCCCGAAGAGGCGGCCGGTGTCGCTGCGATCGATGCTCAGCTGACGAAAGCGATCGAGGAGCTTCAGAAGCTTCCTCCCGCAACGCAAGCTGATCGCAATCACCCGGCCGTGAAAGCCGTGATCGCGAAGCAAGCCGAGCTTGAGAAGTACAAGGCCGAGCACGCCAAGCGCGATTACTCGTCCATCATGGACTACCTCAAGACGGACCATGAGACCTACTCGGGCTTCGGTCCTCAAGACGTCGCGGCTCTGCGCGCGGCGTACGCGGGCTACCTGGAGCTCGATCCAGCGGTCGCGGGTAGCGGAGTTCCGTCCGTTACGAGCCGCGATGGCGTGACCATCCCGGTGAAGGAAGGCAACCTGATCTCGATCGCCGACTACGCGAAAGCCATCGGCGTGAAGGACTGGACGAACGACCTTTCGCCCGCAGCGCGCGCGAAACTGCCCCTGCGCAGCTTCCGCTTCTGCTCGGACGAAGAAGCTGGTCAGTACCCGACTTGCCGCCGCTTCGATAAAGGCGCGACCCCACGTGAGATCGTCGTCGACGAAATGCTGGACTACCGCCAGAAGTACTCGATCACGAACTTCCCGGGCGATCGTCTGAGCTTCGAGTGGTACCAGAACGGATCGTACGTTGGTCGCTTGTTCGACAAGATGATCGCCATGCGCCAGTTCCTGGAAGAGACGTTCTACCGGAACATGCTCGGCCTCGACGAAGTGTTCGAACACTTGGACGGCGCCCGCGTGACGCTCGACTTCCTTGAAGAAGTCCTGCGGACTCCGGACGCGCCGAGCTCGGCTTCCGGCCTCGATCGTTGGACGTACTTCGAGCAAGAGTTCGCGGGCCAGGGCACGCTCAAGGCGATGGTCGAGCGTAAGCAGCTCTCCGACGAGAAGCTCGACGATCTCTACGACCGTCTCTCGGTGCGCGGCATTGAGCTCGACAAAGTGATCGCGATGATCGTGCTCACGGACCGGAACTTCGGTTTCGCCCGCTACGAGCAGATCGGTCTGCGCTTGAGCTTCCCGTTCTTCGACCAGCTGGTCGACGGCCTGATCGCCGATCAGAGCGGGCAGCCTCCGACGCCGACCGAGCAGCTGACGTCGATGCGTCTCCTGCGTGAGTCGATGACGGAATCGTTCCAAGCGGCGGCGCGGGTGAACCTTGAGGGTTACCCGGTCATCGGTCTGGACGAGACCTACTCGGCGCGCACAACCGAAATGATGCGGATCTACGGCATCCTGGGCGCGATTTCGAGCCTGGACGTCGACGGCTTCGAGCTGAAGGATAACTTCTCGACGCTCTTCCGCGTGAAGTCCGGATCGAATCCTCCGCAGGGCGTTCCTGCGGTGCTCGGTGCGGGTGACGCGGGCGTGGACGCTCAGTACTACTGGGCGAGCAGCCAAGCGGCGGTCGCCAAGCAGATGGTGTCCAACGTGGCGCTGATCGATGTGGTGGG
>JBEIOW010000559.1:0-1867 GCA_040377385.1 Bacteriovoracaceae bacterium
GTGCTTCCCGAGCGAATTGTGCATCACTGAGGCGGTAGAGAGCGCCCCATTTTGGCAACGGCGGAGGCAACGGCGGAAGCAAAGCCGATTTCGAATTGATGAAATGGTGGTGCTCCCGGGAGCGCCGCACGTATTCTTCGTTGATCCGTTCCATTTTCTCCGCGACGCGCAGGCGCTCCACCTGCACCCGGAGGCTCGCCGCATGCGCCGAGCCGAAGTACGCACCTAGATCCGCCTCCGCCGTTTTTAATTCTGCAAACGCTTGCGTCCGCTTCATCCCCGAGGAGCCTCGATCGATCACCCGATCCGCCTCGACGAGCGCTGTCTGATAGCGGTTCATCGCCTGCTCCTGCAGCATGGAGAGCTGCCCGCCCGGAACCATGGCGTGCGCATAGGCCGCGAGCTCCGCTTGGGTTTTTGCGGCAAGCGAAGGCAAAGGCTCTTGAGTCAGACGCTCGAGCAGCGACGCCGCCAGGCAGTCGGCTTGCACGGAGCCCACCGCCTGCGCAGTGGATCCTCCGAACAACAGTCCACCGAGCACCAGCGTGCCTAAGACCGTCCGTCGAAATTTTGACGCAAGCGAGCGCTTCACCACCCTGACGGATCGGAAAAATCAGCTCTCTTCTGAACGAAGACTGCGCTTGCTGCGCAAAAGCCGGTGGTAGCTGACGGCAAAACGATGGGCCTCATCCCGGACGTGGACCAGGAGCTGATACGCCTTAGTATGCGGAAGCAAAGGCACAGGATTTTTGCGGCCAGGGATGAAGATCCGCTCCAGCGACGACTTCACTTCCTTGCTCCGGAAGTCGCTCTCGGTCCGGGCCTTGGCCAAGCCCACCACCGCGACCCCCTGCACGTTCAACTCTTCCAAAATCGCGACCGCTTGCGAGAGCTGACCCTTTCCGCCATCCACGACGACAAGATCCGGCAGATCTTCTTCCACGTTCGCAAAACGCCTGCCCAAAACCTCGCGCATCATCGCAAAGTCGTTCGACCCCACGACTGTCTTGATCTGATAGCGGCGGTAAAGGTTCTTATCCGGCGCGCCGTCTACGAAACAGACGCGCGAAGCCACCGGGTCGTCCCCTTGCGTATTGGAGATGTCGTAGCATTCGATCCGCTGCGGGAGCTTCGCGAGTTGTAGCTTCTCCTGAACTTCCTCCAGGGCCTGGATGCCATGGCCCGCATTTTTTCGCCGCGCGAGCTCCAGTCCGTGGCGCGCGTTTGCACTCGCCACATTCAAGACCTGCCGCTCGAGCGGCTCGCACTCGTCGGTCGGTCCCAGGACCCGGAAATCCAGCCCGAGCGTCTTGCTGAGCAACTCCAAGTCGGGAGGCAAGTGCTCGAGGAGGACTTCGACCGGCGACGATCCGTCTCCCGCGAAGCCGGGTTCGGCCTCGATATCTGGAGCCGCGCTCATGCGACTACGGTCGAGGTAATACTGCGCAAGGAATTCGGAGAGCAGCTCCTCGGAAGGAATCGAAGCGTCTGTGTTCTGAAGATGAAAATGCCGAACCGCGAGCAGCCGCCCGCCGCGGAACTGCAAGACGACGGCATGCCCCTCCGACTCCTCGCGCGCGATCGAAACCACGTCGCGGTTCTTGCCCGACGCCGCATCGTTGACCCCTTGAGTCGCCGTCACCAATTCGAGCGCCTTGAGCTGATCTCGGTAATGGGCCGCCTCTTCGAAGCGCTCCTCTTCAGCCGCCTTGTCCATCTGCACGCGCAGGGTCGCAACGAAGGCGGTCCCCTTCCCTTCGAGTACCTGCGCCGCCTCGCGCATCGAGGCCTGATAATCCTCGCTCGAAATCAACCCCACGCAGGGCGCCGAGCACTTACCCATCTGGTGCAAGATGCAGGGACGAGA
>JBEIOW010000089.1:0-7170 GCA_040377385.1 Bacteriovoracaceae bacterium
GAGGCCTAAGAAGTCGGTGGGTTCGCCAAGGAGGATCGGAAACGTCTCAGCCTGAATCGGGCTTGGCGTTTCAAAACCCATTTCGGTGATGGCGCGTTTAATGGACTCGTGGATGTTCAGTTCTTGGAAGGAATTCAAAAGGATCTCACTCTCAGTGGCTAGAGGACCTTCCTTGCCCGGGCTTTCCAAAAACGTTGGAACTAAACAGACGAGCTTTGAAGGACCGAAATTACAGACTAGATGCGTTACAAACAATCAACAGAGTCGAGAGGGTTACCATAACTTCTATTCCATTTGTTGATTATTTCGCAGGATGTTAAGAAGCCGGAATGAATAGTGATGTCCTCATCTTAGGGGCCGGAGGGGCCGGCCTCATGTGCGCCATTCAGGCGGCGCTCCGTGGCCGAAAAGTCGTGGTCCTGGACCACGCCAAGACCCTCGGCGGCAAGATCCTCATCTCCGGGGGCGGCCGCTGCAACTTCACCAACCTGGGCGCCAGCCCCGCCAACTACGTTTCCCAGAACCCGCACTTCGCCAAATCCGCGCTTTCTCGCTACCGTCCCGAAGACTTCATCGAGCGGGTACGCGCGCACGGGATCGCCTTCCACGAAAAGAAGCTCGGACAACTCTTCTGCGATGGCTCGGCCCGACAGATCGTCGCTCTTTTGGAAAAGGACGCGCTCGATGCTGGAGTAGAAATCCTGGTGGAGACACGCATTGAATCCGTGCGCGCGCTGACGTCTTCCGAGGCCCCCCTGCGCTTTGAGGTCACGACCTCGCGCGGGATGTTCCGGACGGAATCCTTGGTCGTCGCCACGGGAGGACTCTCCATTCCTAAGATCGGCGCCACCGGCATCGGCTACGAGATCGCCACGCAGTTTGGACTCGGCCTCGTGGAACGCGCAGCCGCCCTCGATGGATTCGTTTTCACCGATGCTGACCGCGAGCGCTTCGGAGACCTGGTGGGCTTATCGGTCGACTGCACGATGACGACCGGCGGGAAAACATTCCGTGAGAACCTGCTCTTCACCCACGCGGGCCTGAGCGGACCTGCCACCCTGCAAGCTTCCTTGCATTGGCATGCCGGTCAAACGGTCGTCGTCGATCTGCTCCCGGAAGTGGATGTATTCGGGCAGCTCCTGGCCGAGAAGAAAAAGGGAAACCGCGCGATCGTACGCAATCTGATCGGCCAGCACCTTCCGAATCGCCTCGCCGACCGGTTCTGCGATCTCTACTTCCCATCCACTCAACCCCTGCCCCAGGTCTCTGAGAAAGCGCTCGAAGAGTTCTGCCGTCTTCTCCACGCCTGGACTTTCACCCCCGCCATGACGGTCGGTTATGGCAAGGCCGAGGTCACGCGCGGAGGCGTCGATACGGATGAGCTTTCGTCAAAGACGCTGGAATCGCGGAAAGTGCCGGGCCTCTTTTTTATCGGTGAAGTCGTCGATGTGACGGGCTGGCTTGGCGGCTATAATTTTCAGTGGGCCTGGGCGTCGGGTTGGGCGGCGGCGCAGGCGGTTTGAGACGCAACCTTTCGACTGATTAAGCTTTGGACTCCTTCAGTTTAGTCCTCTCCTCGCCGATAAGTTGGCGTCAAGAAACGCTCACAGAAAGGGGGGACACGTGAAGAAGAGGCTGGTTTCAGGAGTTCTGGTCGCTTCCTTAGTCTCGTCGATGACTCCCCTCCGTGTTCGCGCCGACACCCCGCTGTGCACGCCTGATCAGTTAGAAGATCATCTCGAAGGAAAGCTGATTCAGACAGAGGCTGAGGCCATTCGGATTGCGCGAGCAGCGCTGGTTGAGCGAGATGCGGCCATTCGCCTCATCACTCAAAGAGAATGGGTCAACCGAATCCAATCCCTCCGTGGCGGGTCCCGATCAGCCGGTGATGAAGCCGTCAGCGCGCTGATCAATCGAATCAATCAGGCCCTCACTTTCAACCACAAGGGGTCACTGGGTGCGTTAAAGGACCAACTCACTCCCCTGTTCCTGAGAATGGAAACAGCAACCTCGTTAATCGAGAAGCTAGTTCCCGCAATCGAGGTCCTCGAAGGCCAGGCAAGCGGCGCCGAATCGTCTGCCGCAACACGAGTTGAGATCCAGCACCTCCGGAAGCAACTCGATCAGCAATACCGAATCTTCGGTCGCCACTTTGACGCCTACATGAAGTCCCGAGCCTACCTAGAAGCCGTTGCCGCCTCTCCCGACAGCCCCCAAGCGGCCGGCGTGAAAAATTTGCTCGACGGCCTCGGCGCGAATGCACGTTCCGCGCGAGGATCACCAGTGCTCCTCGGCCAGTCCCGCGTCACCATGGAACGGATGAAGGAAATTTTTGACCGCAGCGCGCTCGCTCGAAGCGAAAGAGAAAAACACTACCTTCGAATCGAGGTCTGGGCGGCGCTGAAAACTTTTGCGCTTCAACCCGGTTTTATTCAGTTGGCACAAAATGCGGCGACCCGCGTGCCGGTCTTACGCGACGCAAAATTCATCGAAATCGTTCGCTTGCTTCAGGACAGCTATTACCGGCAGCAGTTTACCGAATTGGACGAAATCGTGCGAATGGGCGACCGCCCCCCCGAGCAGTTCGCTGCGGTCCGGGCCCTGGCCGCCCAAGACAGCGCTTCACTCATGACCCTTGCTCGCAGCGTGGAACATCGTCCGCTTTGGCTCCGGATCAAGGAATACATCGCGTCCCATCCCGAAGAAGCCGAGACCGGATTTGCGAAGAAGGTTTCCCAGGCAGAAGAAGAGGCCGGCCGGCGCGGCGAGTTTTCTGCCAATCGCCCCCCACGGCCCGTGCAGTTCATTGTCGAAGCGATCATCACCGGAGTTCTCATCTACCTTCTGTTGAACGAAGAGGAAGGCGGTCCCTTGGGGCGAATCGCCGATACGATTCTCGATCGAGCAGGCGAGCTCGTTTCGGCACCCGCTCCAAAACCTTCGAGCGAGTAATCCCGTCCACTAGCGCTGCTTTGAGGACTGAAACAAATGCACCGAGTAGAGCTCCATCTGCCGCACATGCTTGAAGAAGAGCCACGGCACATGCCGCTCCTCGCGCACGGTCTTGAGTCCCGCGTTCTCGTATAGCCACCGCACGGCCGTCGCGGAATCCCGCGCCGGAACGCCGGCCTCCGACAACCGCAATCGCAGCCCCGCCGCCACGGCTTCATGCCAGATGTAGGGACAGCTCTGAATGGCCGTCCCGCCCACTCGGAGCGCATCCCATTGCAGCGCGGGCAGCCCCTCGGGCTCATCGAGCATATCGATCGCGTTGAGCGCGATGGCGACATCCCATTCGCCCGAGCGTACGGCACCGTTCTGAAGTTCTCCGACAATGAAATCACGGCTGCCGTCCCGATTCGGAGGCAACGCCAGCCGCACCTCACGCGAGACCGGACCCTGGAGAAGATCTTCAGGAATGCGCAGTCCTTCGGGATAGGGGGTTCCGAGCTGCAGGTGGCGCGCAATCCGAATGCTCGCAAACGACCCGTCAACACCGAGATATTTTCCGAGACGTGAGCCGAGCCCTGCGGCGAGTTCGGGCGCCAGGCCCCCCACTCCGCAACCGACCTCAAGCACGCGCAGAGGAGTCGGACTCTCGGGGAGGCTCGCCGACCAATCCCGAATGCGCGCGAACGGTCCCCGGTCCCAGTACTCGCGCACGAGTCGATCCATCTCGGGACTCGCGTCACCCTGAAGGGGCCTCCACCACTCCTTACCCACTTCCGCCGAAGCGACGCGCAGGTAGTGATTCATGAGGTAGAGCGCATTCACTCGATCAGACTCGAGGTCTTCTTCGATGTGCTCGGCTTCGATCTCCGACTTGGCCTCCAGATAGGAGCGCCGATAGGCTTTCGGAATCTCCTCGTCCCGTACCGCACGTGCGATGCCTTTGACGTGCTGAACGAGATAACCTTCAACATCGTCGACCAGAATCAACACCCCCGCCAGAATCGGAAACCGCTTGCGGCACCGACCACACTGAAGCGAGCCGCTCGTGACCTCTTCCTCCGCGGACACCCGGGCCGAGGCCTCAAGCGTCAGCTCCGAAGAACAAAGCTCGCCGCGTCCATCCCGGCTCGGGCATCTCAATTCAGGTAAGGTGGACTTCAGCATGAGAACTCCGTCGCTTCGCGCGAGAACTCGATCAAACGATCACAAAACCGCAGGGCTTCTTCTTCGGTCGTATCAAAGGAAGCCATGATCCGAACCTCACCCAGCGCGGGATCCCAGAGCGCGACCGGAAACTCTGCCTGAATGCGCGGAATCGCCGCCGGAGGAATGCACGCGAAGATCGCGTTCGCCTGCACGGCCTGGCTGAGGCGGATCCAGGGCTGCCCCTCGATTCGGCCCGCCATCATGCGCGCGATGCGGTTGGAATGCTCCGCGTTCGCGCGCCAGAGTCCTTCTCGCAGATACACTTCGTACTGTGCGGAAATGAAGCGCATCTTTGAGTCGAGCTGGTTCACCTGCTTTCGGTGGAATGGCAGCGCGCGCGCCAACGCCTCGTCAAAAACGACCACCGCCTCTCCGAAGACGAGTCCGTTTTTCATTCCGCCAAATGAAAGCACGTCCACGCCGCAGTCGCGCGTCGCTTCGCGCAAACCCACACCTAGGGCCACTGCCGCGTTCGCAATCCGCGCTCCATCCATATGCAGCTTCATTCCGCGCGCATGGCAAAAGTCCGCGATTGCGCGAACCTCCGCGAGCGAATAAAGCGTCCCGTATTCGGTGCTCTGAGTGATCGACACGACCTGCGGCTGCACGGCGTGCGGATCGCCCATCCGGGAGACAGCGCGCTCCAAATCCACGAGACGCAGCTTCCCTTCCGGCGCAGGCAAGGCCCGAAGCCCCACGCCCAGAATACGCTCCGGCGCCCCGGCCTCATCGCAATAGATGTGGGCAAACTCCGAGCAGATGACGGACTGGTAGGGACGATCGAGCAGAAGCGAGAGTGCAAGGATGTTGGCGCCCGTTCCGTTGAGCGTAAATCCCACATGAGAGCCCGCTCCAAACGTCTCCTCAAACGCACGAGCAGCGCTCTCCGTCCAGGCATCGGCGCC
The DNA here is from genome assembly GCA_040377385.1 of Bacteriovoracaceae bacterium. Lineage (GTDB taxonomy): Bacteria > Bdellovibrionota > UBA1018 > UBA1018 > UBA1018 > JBEIOW01. Next base: position 5,064 of record JBEIOW010000089.1, read on the forward strand.
ATAGGCCGGGGCGTGATCCACATTGGCGGCGATCAAAGCCTGAAGAATGCGCGGGTGGGCGCCGGAATGGTTGTCGCTGGCGAAACTTCGAACACGAGGTGGGGTCATCGGAATTCTACTCTAGTGGCATGACCCAGCGCGTGGCGAGTCGAAACTGGCCCCTTTGAATGTCCTTGAAGGCTAGGCAAGTGGAGCAATTCACAAGGAAACGTAAATAGGGCAAAGAGAGTCTGTCCCGATGGAAATACAAAGTGAACGATTCCCACGGTCTGCGGCTCCGCCGAGGACACTAAAAGGGGCCAGTTGATGAATGTCGTCATCCTGACGGGCGCAGGAATCTCCGCGGAGTCCGGCATCCGAACCTTCCGCGGCGGCGACGGGCTCTGGGAAAACCACCGGCTCGAGGATGTGGCCACGCCCGAGGCTTTCGCGCGAGATCCCGAACTCGTCCAACGCTTCTACAATGATCGACGCGCTCAGCTCCTGGATCCGGCGGTCGCCCCCAATCCGGCCCACGAGGCGCTCGCCCGCCTTGAGCGAAAGTGGGCTCACGGACGCGTCCTCGTCGTGACTCAAAACGTCGACAACCTCCATCGGCGCGCCGGCTCACGCGAATTGATCGCGATGCATGGCTCACTTCAGCAGGCTCGGTGCTCGGAGTACGGAACGGTTCACGAGTGGACCGGAGCGCTCGACGTGGCGCTCCCCTGCCCTTGCTGCCAGCGCCCCGGAGCGCTTCGGCCGCATATCGTCTGGTTTGGCGAGATTCCTTTAGAAATGGAACGGATCCAAGAAGCCCTCTCCGAATGCGACCTCTTTGCGGCGATCGGAACCTCAGGCCAAGTCTATCCCGCTGCGGGCTTTGTCGCGGCCGTTCCGGAAAACTGTCACACGATCGAGCTCAATCTTGAGCCATCGGCAATTAGTCGGCACTTTCATGAAAAAAGGTACGGTCCGGCGAGCCGAACCGTACCTGGGTGGGTGGACGAGCTCTTAAGCTCGACGGGAAAAGCCGATTAGCGAAGGGTCGCCCAGACGCGCGTTTGCAACTGAACGGCGCGGGTGTCGACGTTCACGCAACGAGGTTCGACGACAATCTCCACGCGGTCATTGGCAGACGTCAGGCGACGAAGGTCGTCGGAAACGCGATCGCAGTGATTCATCGCATCCATGAGCGATTGATCCGCCGACGCCGAGAACGTACGCGTGCGAAGGTTCATCGAAACGCGATCCGATGCGACGAACAGACTGTCATTGAGAGTCGCTTCGGCAAAGAAACGCCAGTGAAGACCACGGGTGCTCGCGATCTGTGCGCAATCATCCGCGCGGAAGCTGATGCTTGGCGTACCCGCATCCAAGAGAATCTCACGCACTTCACGGCAAGAGGCGCGGCGATCGGCGAACTCAAGCCGGTTCATCTTGACGACCATTCCTCGGTTCAAGGAAGCGAAAAGCTCCGAGCGAGCTCCTTCAGCGGCGAAATCGGCTTGGCCGATCACGGGAACAAGACCCGTAAGCGCGAGGAAGGAGAGCAAAACGGGGCGGAAAGAGAGGTGCTTTTTCATAATTGTGGATGCTCCTTGGCAAAAAGTAGGTTGATGACAGTTTCGCCATTCCCATTCGCAAGCACAGTGCCAAGGCAGGTCGCCCCAGATTCCACAAGGAGACCCGCTACGCGCGAAAACTTTCCACAAGTCGACGCCAAGACTGGGGCATTTTTGACATCCGCGTGCCGTACCAGCTGAACATCTCCCCATCCACCAAGTGGTAGTCCGCGGCAGGCAAGATGCCACGCATGGACTCCGGATCACCCTCGCGAAACGGAAATGGCTCAGAAGAAAGCAAGACACGCTGAACCCTGCACGCCCCAAGCTCAGCGTCACTCAGCTCGGGGTAGCGCCCCGGAAACTCGAGCGCGCCGTTCACAAATCCCAAATGCTCCAAGCAGGAATGGATAAACGTTTCTCGCCCGGCGACCATCCAGGGCTTCTTCCAGATAAAATAGAGAACGCGCTCCCCCTGGGCCAAGCCCATCACGCGGCTGAACTCCTCTTCAATCTCGGACCGAAATCGAGCGGCGATTTCTCTGGCGCCAACCAGGCGACCC
>JBEIOW010000106.1:0-6788 GCA_040377385.1 Bacteriovoracaceae bacterium
CGAGGGCCTGATCGATCAGGTGGTTCTCGAACGCTTCGACGATGGCTTTCAGGTTCACGCCGTTGTTCGGCAGGACCATGCGGGGATACTCCCACTCGCTCATCGCGCCGGTGCCCTGAGGCTGACCTTCGGCGTAGACTTGGAAGATCCGGTGAGGAAGGTCACCGAGATCGACGGTGCCTTGGCCTTTGAGGATCACGAGACGCTCCATGAGATTCTCGAGCTCACGCACGTTACCGGGCCAGTCGTAGGCCATGAGCGCGTCCAGGATCTGGCCGCTCGGCATCTCCACGGTGTGGCCGGTGAGACGGTTGAACTGGGTCAGGAAGTGATTGCAGAGGACCGGAATGTCCGACTTGCGCTCGCGAAGGTTCGGCACCTTCACGGGGATCACGTTCAGGCGGTAGAAAAGGTCTTCGCGGAACTCGCGCTTGGCGACCATCTCTTCAAGATTACGATTCGTCGCCGCGATGATGCGGACATCGACATCAACGGTCTTGGACGAGCCCACTTGCTCAAACTGGCGGGTCTGGAGCACGCGGAGGAGTTTTACTTGGAGATGCAGAGGAAGCTCGCCGACTTCGTCGAGGAAGATCGTTCCGCCGTGAGCGGCTTCGAAGCGGCCCTGGCGATTGTTCGAAGCGCCGGTGAAGGCACCTTTCACGTGGCCGAAAAGTTCGGCTTCCAGCAGCTCCTGCGGGATCGCACCGCAGTTGACGATGACGAGCGGCTTGCTGGCACGCAGTGAATTTTCGTGGATCATGCGGGCGACGAGCTCTTTGCCCGTACCGCTTTCACCATTGATCAAAACCGTGCTTTCGGTCTGACAGACTTTTTCGACGGTGTTGAGAAGATTTTGAACGACTGGGCTTTCACCCACCAACGGCGACCTGAAACTGAGCATCAATGCTCCCCCTTGAACTCTTCCGTGAATTAATGACCATCCTTGGCCTTAGGGATCAGTGGGAGGTCTTTGCGAGCCGAGTCCGCCGAATCAGTCCTGATTGGGCAATCTCAATTCTTGACCGCTTCACTGTGGCGATTTTCCACCGCCTCACCCTTCGGGGCCTCGTAGCCAAACGATTGGCTACTAGGAAAGGCTAAGCAGTTTTTTACCGGGTGTCAAAAAATTTTGTAAGACTTTCTAAGACTGAAGCGCGAGCTTGAAGGCGTAGCGGCAAGTATATGATTTTATTGAATTTTTAAAATCAGAAACAAATACCGAAACTACCGCCCACCCAAGGCTTCAAGGTCTCGCCGAGGATTCCGTAAGCCGTCACCCGGAATAAAAATCCCGTATCCGTTCGATTTTCAAAGCCGACCCCGAAGTGAGGAAGAACGCCCTTCGTGCCCAACTCGATGCCAGAGGGATTCGCTTTCAGATTTTTGGCGGAGTTGGAATTCAACAAAACCGTCGCGCCCATCGTGAAATACACGGAGGACGCTTCCCGCATGAAATAGTAGTTCGCGTAGAACGGAAGAAACGTCGCACTCTTGCCGGCGTCAGCACCCGCCATGGTCTGCAGGCTCGAGAAACCCAAGCCCAATCCCGCCGCCAGATCATCACTGAAGACCTGATCGAAGTTCAACGAGCCAAACGCAGCGCGCCCTAAAACTTCGACGCTCATCGCGGAGGGGTAAGTCACCCGGGTATGCTCCGCGTGTACGGAGGTGGCTGTGCACCCTGCGACGATGAGTACGCATCCAAAAAGGAGACGGGAGGTGCGAAACATGGACGATCCCTTTCGTAAGTCGGGTTTGCTACTCAAACCAGGCGCGAATCCAGCGATCCGAATTCAGGTCGCCTCGGAACCAAAACCATAACACCAAGCCGACGAACTTAACCGCCGCAAGGCTCCAAAGCCCCCACTGCAAAGAGGGACGGCCTTTTCGGCGAAAGATCCAACCCATCTCCGAGAGCAGAAGGAACAGAGGTAACGCCCAGTAAGGGTAGAATCGCGCGAGAAGATAAAGTGTTCTCATCAGCGCCAGGCCCTCAGAAAGAACGGATTACTTCAGTCCGCGAAGCGCAGAGACCTGATCCGTCTTTTCCCAAGCGAACTCCGGCTCTTCGCGACCGAAGTGACCGTAAGCGGCCGTCTTCGTGTAGATCGGGCGCAGCAGCTGGAGCGACTCGATGATACCGGCGGGACGGAGATGAAACACCTCGCGGGCCGCGGCTTCAAGTTTGCGAAGCTCGACTTTTTCGGTGCCAAACGCGTTCACCATCACCGAGACAGGCTCGGCAACGCCGATCGCGTAGGCCAATTGAACGAGGCAACGTTCGGCAAGACCCGCGGCCACCAAGTTCTTAGCGACGTATCGAGCCATGTAACAGGCCGACCGGTCGACTTTCGAAGGATCCTTACCCGAGAAAGCTCCGCCGCCGTGCGCGCCGTGGCCGCCATAGGTGTCGACGATGATTTTGCGACCGGTAAGGCCGCAGTCGCCCATCGGGCCACCGACCACGAAACGGCCGGTCGGGTTGATGTAGTGCTTGGTCTTGTTGTCGAGGAGATTGGCCGGAACGATCTTCGCGATCACTTCCGAACGGATCATCTCTTCAATTTGCTTATGGGTGACGGCCTCGTCGTGCTGCGAGCTGACGACGATCGCGTCGATGCGCTTGGGTTTGCCGTTCTCGTACTCAACGGTGACCTGGGTCTTGCCGTCGGGACGGAGCCAAGGCGCGGTGCCGTTCTTCCGGATTTCGGAAAGGCGGAATGCGAGCTTGTGGGAAAGGTCGATCGACATCGGCATGAAGTTGGCCGATTCGTTGACCGCGTAACCGAACATGATGCCTTGGTCGCCGGCGCCTTGTTCCTTCTGGTTGTGCATGCCCGCTCCGGCGGTCACGCCTTGCGAGATGTCCGGGGACTGGCGATCGAGCGTCACCATCACGCCGCAGGTCTTGTAGTCGAATCCTTTATCGGAAGAGTCGTAGCCGATGTTCTTCACCGCTTTGCGCGCGATGTCGGCGTAGTCCACTCGGGCGTTCGTCGTCACTTCACCGGCGACGACGATGAGACCCGTCGTGATGAGGGTTTCGCAGGCCACGCGGGATTTTGGGTCCTGAGCGAGAATCGCATCCAGAACCGAATCCGAAATCTGGTCGGCCATTTTATCTGGGTGGCCTTCGGTGACAGATTCAGATGTGAAAAGATAGTTGCCCGACATGCGACAGTCCCTCCTTGGGAGAAGTCTGGATACTGGATGAAACTACTGGAAACCGACGAACAAACGACGAGATCGAGAGGCGATCAATCGATGTGGATCGGGAACTTCGGAGTGGTTCCTTTGGTCTGCTGCTTCCGCTTACGCGCCTTGCCTTTGCGAGCCTGGCGAATCTTGCGCGCGTTGCGCGTTTTTCCCGTACGTGACGTCATCTCGAACTCCTTGAATTTAGGGTCGGAAAATAGCCCTCGTCCTTGACGCAAGTCAACGGCTTTCCCCGGGTTAAAGACTCGGACCTCCCTTTGCACTGCTCGGCGACCATGTGGAGCACTCGCCTTGCCTACTTTTGCCTGATTTTCCTCGTCGGGACCCCAGCGTTCGCGTCTACGGCTCCACCATCGCAGGAAGGCTCTCCACTGATTCTGAGCCAGGGAGAACAGCGGCGCTGGCTGGTCCCTCAGCTTCTTCGCTACTCCCTGGGTAACTCCGAAGTGATCCGGGTCACCTCAGATCCCAGTCAGCCCGATACCCTCGTCCTGAAGGCCATCCGAGTAGGCGAAACCGATCTGTGGGTCTGGAAGAAGGACGGTAGCCTGATCCGCTACCCCTTGCTTTCGTTAGGAAAAAAAGCTCTCGCCCCAAAAAGCAGTACCTGGCTCCGGGCTCTCGGTCGGCTGCAACGAACGGAGGTCCTGCTCACGGAGAAGGAGGCCATCCTTCGCGGCCCCTTGGAGAGCGCTGAGGAAGCGCTCGCGATCGCCGACCTCCTGGCCGCGTATCCGACTTCGGTTCGGGACGAGACGGAAGCGACCCCGGAGTACCTTCGACTCGCCGAAGAACGCATCCGCGAACGCCTGGAGCGGGACCGACTCAGTCGCCGCCTCACCCTCCACCGGGAAGGGAATCGCCTGCGGATCGAGGGCGAAGTCGCGTCCGCGGACCAGGAAAGACGCCTCAGCCAGGCCATACGAAGAATCCTGCCCGCCATCGAACTACGACTGGGAAGCGTCGAACCGGAGACCCCGACTGTCGCTTTCCACGTCTACCTGCTCGAACTTCGAAAGCAGCGTTTTCAGGCCTTGGGAATGCGCTGGCCCTCACCGCTCCAAGCAGCTCTCTCCGTCACGACTCAGAGTGGAATTCAGGGAGCCGCCAATCTGGATTTCGCGCTCGATGCGCTGGAAGGGCGTGGCGAAGCGCGCATTCTGAGCCGACCCCAGCTTGCGGTTCGCGTGCCGGGCGAAGCGGAACTCTTCTCCGGTGGCGAGCTTCCCATTCGTCGAGATACCCGCTCGGTCTCGGAGCTGAGCTGGAAGACCTTCGGGCTGCTCTTGAAGCTCAAAGCCGAGTCCCAGAAAGGAGAACGGATTCGGCTCGAGATTCAAACCGAGGTCAGTCAGCTCGATTCTCAGATTTCCTCTGCGGATATCCCCGGGTTGCGATCCAACCGAATGAAGACGCAAATCGAGGCGCGACTCGGCACCCCCCTCTTTCTTTCGGGTCTGCTCCAGGACTCACACCGCAAGCAGGCGCGGGGGTTGCCCCTGCTTCGCGAAATCCCCATTCTCGGCGCGCTTTTTGGGTCCTCAGACTATCTGGAGGAGCGGTCCGAACTCGTCGCGATCCTTCTGCCGCTTCATCGGCCTGCCCCGGTACTCGCGTCATCAGGAATTCCCAAGGGCCGTGTTCCGCCCTCGCGCCAAGCCCCCGATCCGGAGCATGACCGCCAGCTTCGTCTCGCAGAGGACTACCCGTGGAACGCGCTGGAATGAGGTCCCCTTCCGCCGAGCCTTTTCCACTCCCGGCTACGTTGGCGGAGCTCCTGTCCCAAAGCGACGTCACCGATCTTTGCGTGAATGGTCCCGACGCGGTTTTCGTCGATCGGGGCGAAGGAATGTGCAAAGTCGACTTGTCGGAGAGCCTGCCTATGGGCACCGAGGCACTCTCCCGGTGGTTGATGGGCCAGCTTTCAGATCAAGGCAAAGCCTGGGACGCGCGTCAGCCCTTCATCGACCTTCGCCTGCCTTCAGGACACCGTCTGCACGCGGTCCTTCCACCGATTGCACCGGAATTTCCTCTGCTTTCATTCCGCCGGCTTTCCTCTGCGGGCGAACATCCACGGCAACGCCCCGAGGCTCGAGCCGCGCGGTGGGCGGATCAACCGAGCTGGGCTTTTCTGGAACGCGAGGTCAGAGCAGGAGAATCGATGCTCGTCTCTGGCGCCACGGGCGCAGGCAAAACGACCCTGATGAATGACCTCATCTCCGCCATTCCGTCCGAGCAACGGATCCTCGCGCTCGAAGACACTCCCGAGCTGGATCCCGACCACCCTCACTTCCTGAGCCTGCAAAGCCGGAACGCGAACGCCGACGGATTCGGGGAAATTCCATTGCGCACACTGCTTAAGCAAACCTTGCGCATGCGACCCGATCGCCTGCTCGTCGGCGAATGCCGGGGCGGCGAGATCCTGGAGCTCTTGCAAGCCCTGAATACGGGCCATCGCGGAGCGCTCGCGACCGTGCACGCGAACTGCCCTCGCGACGCCCTCCGGCGAATCGAGCTGCTTTGCTTGATCCACGGCCCTGCGAATCTCAACCCCGCCCTCATCCGAGAACTCCTGGTCGGCGGACTACGATGGATTGTTCACGTCAAACGCGACCCCCACGATCCAAAAAGGCGGCAGCTTGTAGTCGCGCGGCTTGAAGGCCGCGAGGGGGATACCCTCCTGCTCCGCCCGATGGTAGAGTTCAATCAATGACCTCATCGACGCCAGATCCCTGGGCGAAAGGATGGGAACCCGTCCTTCCTCGCCTCGACCCCGAGCGGCGACAGGGGTTCCTCGAAACCTACCGTCTACATTTCCATGACCCGCTCACCGGACGTGCGGCCTCGCTTCGCTGGGTTCTGCTCTCATCGAAAAACGGTTATCGGCAAATCGCCGAGAACTGGGCCATGCTTTTCGAGACGGACGCCGGCAACGCCGAAGTCAGAAAACACGCCCTGAAGCAGACTTATCCCATCACCGAGTTCCAAATCCCACCGGGCAAAGCCGATCAATGGCGCCTCGCCGACTCTCACTGGGAATCCGGACGCCTCCGCGGCCGGATTCAAAACCGCGGACGCGAAATCGAGTGGGACCTCCAACTGAGCGATCCTGCAAACCAAGTTGCCCTCGCGGCCGAAGGACGAAAGGACCCGCTCAGCTGGGGAGGGCCACAAACACTCGGCGTCCGCGAAGATCTGCGGATCACCGGATGGATGCGCCTTGACGGTCGGCAGATCTCTTTCGAAAGCGCCCACGGCCGACTCTCGCACCAAAGCGGCACGCGCGAGAACCTCTCGTGGATCGGATTACACTGCAATCGCTTCGTGAATGAGTCGGGCGAAACGACCGATACGATCGTCGAGGGTTCTTCGGCTCGCCGAAAGATCTTTGAGAACTGGGGCTCGCCGGCGTTACCAAACTTTTTCGTCCGCTATCGCGGTGAGGAGTACCGTTTCCAAGGCTGGCGCGCGCTTCTGCAATGCAAGACCTCGGTACCGCATCTCGTTCAGTGGAAATTTGACCTCTCGGAAGGCGACCTCCGTTTCCATGGAGAAGTGAGCTCAGAGTA
>JBEIOW010000273.1:0-3989 GCA_040377385.1 Bacteriovoracaceae bacterium
CCATGCGGAGGTTGCAAGTGCCTTGGTAGTCGCGCGCCAGGCCGAAGTTCAGGCAAATGGACTTCGCATGCCCCAGATGCAGGTAGCCGTTCGGCTCCGGAGGAAACCGGGTCGCGACCTTCCCGCCGTGCTTCCCGTTCTGGCGGTCTTCATCGATGATGTGCCGGATAAAATTGGAAGGAGGGGCCGCGTTCGGGGAGCTCGGTTTCATAAGGCCAAAGTAGCAGAATTCGGGATCAGTTCACAGAGGCCTTCAGGATCGCGATTCGATCCTGCGCGCCAGCGGAATGCAAACCAGCGTCGCCGCGATCGCAAGCGCCCCGACCCAACCAAAACGTCCCAGCCGGCCATCGTCCTGCGTGACGAGAATCATGCCCGCGGCAAACGAGGCGAGCCCGCTCGACATATTCTGGACCGAAGAGTTGAAGCTGAGAAAACTGCCGCGCATCCGCGAGACAGTGCTCGCATTGACGAGCGTCATCGCGGGAACGAATCGCCCGCTCACGAGCACCATGAACAAAGTCGTCACGACGAGCGCCAGCGGAACCGGCACCGAGGGAAGATTCGTCACCAGCAGAATTGGCGCGAGCGACAGGAGCGCGACGATCCGGAACATCCGGTAAGCCCCGTACCGATCCGATAATTTCCCAATCCACCGTGACGAAAAGAAGGTCAGACTCCCTCCCGCGAGATACATCAGGGGGAGCTGCGATTCCGGGAAGCCCGTGTTCTGAACCAAATACGCCGCGATAAACGGAATCACCGTGAAACCCGCAAACATCATCACGGAGACGAGTGCGAACGCCCGCCGGTGATTGGGTTCGCCAAAAATCATCCTCACTTGTTCCACCAGCCCGGGGCGGGCCCCAGTAATATGCGTGCGGAGCGAGGGCACCCAGCGCAGCACCATCAGCAGACCGGGAATCCCCAGCGCGACGATTCCCAAGAATGGCGCATGCCAGTCGAGTTTCGTCGCAAGATAGAGAGAAAACGGCACACCCGCGACCGACGCGATCGAAAACGCCGCCATCACCGCGCCCGTCGCGGCTCCGCGGCGGGTCGGATGGATGACGTCCCCGATGATCGAAAACGAAACACTCGAGAGTACGCCCCCGAAGATTCCGGAAACCGCGCGCGCGATGAACAGCTGCCAGTAGTCCGCCGCGAACGCACAGGCGAGCGTCCCGAGCAGAAAACCCATGAACAGCACCATCAGCGTGCGCTTGCGATCGAAGCGATCCATGGTCGGCGCGAGCAAGAAACCCGCAATGCTCGCCGCGATCGTATAGACCGAGACGAGCAAGCCGAACTGCGACGCCGTGATTCCGAAGGCCCGCATAAACTGCGGACCCATCGGCATCATGATGACGAAATCGAGAATATGAAGGAACTGGATCGTGCCCAGCACGCGGACGATCCGGCGCTCCCGGTCCGCCTCGAGGACAGGGACGCCCTCAGCGATCGCTTGAAGCGCCATCGGATCCTTACTTCTTGACCGTGATGGAGACGATCTTCACTTCTTTGTTGGGACGGCTGCCGGTAGCTGGCGTGTTGACGATCTTCTCGACCACATCCATCCCCTTGGTCACTTCACCGAAGATGGTGTGCTTCTGCGCGAGCCACTCCGTCGGCGCGACCGTGATGAAGAACTGAGAACCGTTCGTTCCAGGACCGGCGTTGGCCATCGCGAGCACACCGGGCTTGGCGAAGGAATCCTTCGGAGTGAACTCGTCGCCAAACTGGTAACCTGGTCCGCCCGTACCCGTACCCTGCGGATCGCCGCCTTGGATCATGAAGCCAGGGATCACGCGGTGAAAGATCGTGCCGTCGTAGAGCGGGCGCTTCGTGGGCTTTCCGGTCTTCGGATCGGTCCATTCTTTTTTGCCAGTCGCCAAACCGATGAAGTTCTCGACCGTCTTCGGGGCGCGCTCCGGATAGAGCTTCAGCTGAATGTCACCCATCGAGGTCTTCATCGTGACTTCCGTCGCCGATGCAAGCGCGGGCGCCGCAAAGGCGAGGACGGTGGCAAGGATCAGGCTGACGGAATTTTTGATTTTGCTCATGTGCCGTAGTCTAACGAGGGCTTTCGGAGGACGCCATGGCAAAAACCGCTCAATTGAAGGTCTACCACTACGACGGCTGCTCAACCTGCAAGCAGGCCCTCGCCTTCCTCAAAAAGAAGGACATCCCATTCGAACCGATTCCGATCGTCGAGCAGCCCCCCACCGTCGCCGAACTCCGCTCGATGCTCACCCACGTCGGCGGAGATCTCCGCAAGCTCTTCAACACCTCGGGACTCGTTTACCGAGAGATGAAGCTCGGCGAGAAACTCCCCTCCCTCTCTGAAGCTCAGGCCCTCGCTCTGCTGGCTAAGCACGGCAAGCTGGTGAAGCGGCCCTTTGCGCTGGGTCCCGACGTGGGCCTCGTCGGCTTCAAGGAGCCGGAGTGGAAGAAGGCTCTCGGCTGATCACACGGCTCGCAATTACCTTGGTCACAACCCGTGACCGCTATGAGCAAAACGGACCGATCTCGCGTTGACGCGATGCGCCATGTCACCCTATTATTCCCACCAGAAAGTAGGAACCCGAACATGAAAAAGCTGATCGCTCTCTGTGCCCTGATTTTCGTCGCCTCCACTTCGATGTCCCAGGCTGCCGTGACCGCTACCATCACGGGCAATAGCGCAAAATCGCTGTACGACTCTTTGACCGGCCCGCGCGTAGAAGCGGATGGCGACATGGAACTCGCTTATCGCGACGGCACGCAGGTCTCTTGCGTCGCTCGATGGAGCTCGGCCGAACATGACGCTGAGGCAAGCTACGAGTGCAAGGTGAAGCTTAGCTTTGACCAAAATGGCAAAGGCAAGCTCCTGGCGCACTGAAACTCATCTCTTTACGCCTGACGACATCGAATTCACCTTCGGCGCCGAAGGTGGATTCGGTCGTCTCCGGACGGGAGCAAACACCGCGCGCGTGACAAAACGATGGTGGGCGCGGCAGAGGAGCCGCAGGTTCTGTTCGTCGGTTCTCCCTCCCATCGCGTACGGCTGGCGGTGATCGACTTCTAGGCCGTAGCTTGAGCCGCAGCGCTTGCCGGTCTTTCGATCTTGGTAGGTACATGTCCGGTCCCTTTGAAAGACGGCCCGGCGAAGTGGTGCACCCGGGATTCGTTTCTCCGGATTTGGAAGTGGGATCTCCTTTACGGGAGTCTCGATTTTCTGGAGCGTGAGCTTCGCCATGCGGGTCAGAGCTTCCTCTAGGGTGCCAAGACCCCAGAGTTCTTGGATTCTTTTCAGGTCCTGCAGCAGTCCCTCCTCCGCGAAAAACCGAACTTCGGTCTGCGTGGCGTTTACGGGTTTCAAGATTTCCTTCCGGGCGAAATCCGGATTCTTCGTCGTCAACACTCTTTCGACTTCCCGAGTAGAGAGGTCTTTGAGTTCGAGGACGAGGGACTTCTTTTCCTCCGGCGTGTAGCCGCCCATCCGGAAAAACCTTTGCGCCTGAGTGAGCGTGGTCAGCGAGAGCGCGCCCGATTCGACTGCGGGCTTTAGGCTCGGCACGTCACGCACGACTCGCATGGCGGAGATCCGTCGCAAAGCTGCAGGCTCGGAGTAGCCTAGGAACTCCACGGCAAAGACCAGCAGACTTGAATAACCCTTCTCGAGATAAAGCCGTCGGCGCTCGATTTCTTCGAGGCATTCGATGACTCGCGCGGTGGCAGTGGTTTCTTCGGCGACGAGGGCTTGGGCACGGACGAGAAGTTCGGAATCAGAGATTTTCATTTGTTCTACATACACCGGGTTTTTTAGAGCCGAAAAAACGCTCTCAATCGCCCATGGAGAAGCCGCAGAGAAACTTTCTCCAAAACAGCGAACACGAAAAAGATCGCTCTGCCTGAATCCCCGTAAAGCCCCAAGAGCGCTCTTTGTCGAAAGCGCGTCTTCGCTAAACGGCTTTCTCAAAAAACCCGTCAACACAAAACAAGTGTAC
>JBEIOW010000300.1:0-3663 GCA_040377385.1 Bacteriovoracaceae bacterium
CGTTATCTACATCGTTGAGAACAACGGCTACAGCATGGGCACGGCGATCGAACGCGGCACCACCATGGCCCACGACCTGCGGAAAAAGGCCGAGGCGTATGGGATGGAAGGGGCGATCATCGACGGATTTGATGTGATGAAGTTGTACGACCAGTTCAAGCCGCTGGTTGATCGCTGCCGCGAGAATCAACGGCCAGCGTTTGTGGATCTGAAGACGTACCGGTACCTGGGGCACTCGATGTCGGACCCGCAGAAGTACCGCACGAAGGATGAGGTCGACCTGGAGCGTGCGGGTCGTCTGATCAAAGAACGCATTAGCCCGATTCTGGCGCCGGCGCTGGCATCGCAGACGGAGGAGAAGACACGATGGATCTAGGACTCAAGGGAAAGCGCGCGCTCGTGATGGGGTCCTCAAGCGGTTTGGGTTTCTCTATCGCGCAGGAACTCGCGCGCGAAGGAGCGATCGTCTGCTTGGCGTCCCGCAGTGAAGAGCGACTGTGCAAGGCGGCCGCCGAGATCGGCACACCCCACTTTCTTACGGTGGATACGAGTAGACCTGGCGCTTCTAGTGCCCTCGTTTTGGCTTGCGCCGAGAAGCTCGGCGGTCTCGATATCCTCGTCAACAACACGGGGGGGCCACCGAAGGGACCCTTCGTCGAATTGACCCGCGAGCAGTGGCAGGATGGCTTTCAGAGCCTGTGGATGAGCGCGGTGGAATCCATGCAGAGCGCTATTCCGCTCATGCAGAAGGGCCGCTTTGGGCGAATTCTGCTGGTGACTTCCGCCGCCGCGCGCGAACCGATGGCGGGCCTCAATATCTCTAACGGATTGCGGGCCGGATTGCTCGGATTGACGAAGAGCGTTTCGAACGAAGTCGCCGGTTCGGGCATCACGGTAAATGCCCTTTTGCCGGGCTACACGCGCACGGAGCGGCTCAAGCAGCTGAACGTTCCCGAAGAGAAAATTACCGCGCATATTCCAGCGGGGCGTCTAGGTGAGCCCGAAGAGTTCGCTGCGCTGGCCGCGTTTCTCGCCTCGTCGCGTGCGGGTTATATTTCCGGACAGATGATCGCGGTCGATGGCGGCTGGATGCGCGGGATTTGATTTTGGTTCTGCGTCCGCGCGCTTCGTGGCAAGCTGAAGTCATGAAGAACCTTCTCGTATTGGCATCTTTGCTTTTGTCCGTCGGCTTGCTCTCCTTCGTTTCGCCTGCGATGGCTGGTACGGAGGCGGAACTCTCGGATTCGTGTTCGGGCTCGGACTTTATGAGCGGCGACTGGATTTCCGGAAACTGCATGAATGGCCACTGCAGCGCGTGGGTTTCGTCTTCGAATCTCACAGTCAGCGGGCGTTGTGTGACCGCGTCCGGTGTAACGTTCCGCGCGACCGGTTGGACGAGGACCGATTACCTGTCGGCCTACTGTAATTCTGGATACCTGTCGTTCTGGGACCATGGCACGCAGGTTTCATTGAGCGGTACCTGCTCGGATGGTCGCCCGTTCTCGGGTTTCTTGACGATCCCGTCGAGCTTTGTTTCGGGCAGTTGTCGGGCGAACGGTCCGTTCTCGGTTTTCACGTCGGGACGAGGAGTTTCTTACTCGGGTAGCTGCGTAGGGGATCCTCAATAGTCATCGCTTCAATTGATTTTCTGTTCATGAAAAGCAGAAGGGACGCACACCGAGTGGATGTGCGTCCCTTCAAGTTTTTTACTTCAATGAAGCTTAGCCATTGCAGCTCGGGCGGATGCCGAGTTCGGTCTTGAGCGCCTTCAGGTAAGGAGAGCCTTTCGAGAACGCCGACTGGAACTTGGCTGGGATCGGTTTCGAGACGCCTTGATTCGCAGGCAACCCCTTGAGAGTGACGCGAACGCTGCCAGACAACGATGATCCAAGCTTGTTCACCACGCCGGCGTAAATCGCCAATTTCGTCGCCTGCACAGCTTCCGATTTGGAGAGACGGTTGAACGCTTCTTTGACATCGATCTCGAGCGTCGCGACGGTGTCGTACTCGTACTTGAAAGTGATTCCCGTGCCGCTCAAGGCATTCGCATCCATGGTCTCTCCTTCGCCGTTCATGAATTGTTTGATCATGAGCGGGGACTGTAGGGAGATCGACGTCATCATGGCGCCGGATTCCCAACTCGAGGCGCCGTCCCAGGAGTGCACCGGGATCATGCAGTAGCCTTCCTCTTGCGAGTGGGGCGCGGGGACTTCGGTGATGACGTATGAGTCGACGGTGGCCTGAGCCAGAGCGGGAGCGAATGCGGAAATCAGGGCGAGAGAGAAGAGAGTGCGATTCATGGGTAACTCCTAGGTAAGGTAGAATTGGGTTTCAGTGGACGAGAGGTCCTAACATCAAAGACGCAGTGCGTCAATATCTGAAAATGAGCTCCTTTTTCGGGGTCAATTAGTCCGCGGGGGAGCCATTTTAAGGCGATCCTCAGTGAGATCGGTCGGGTTGCGCGAGCGATGGGGTGGGATCGGGTCGAGCCATGGCTTGGGCCTCTAGCTCGAGCGGAAGAAGGACCCTGAAGCAGGAGCCGCGTCCCAGCTGACTTTCCGCCGTGATGCTTCCGCCGTGCGCCTCGACGATTTGCCGAGAAATGTAGAGTCCGAGTCCCATGCCAGGGGTCTTCTCGGAGTTTTCACCGCGTTCGTATCGCTCAAAAATCAGCGGCAACTTTTCTGCTGAGATCCCTTGTCCTTCATCGCGGACTTCGATCACGGCGACGCCTTCACGATCGGTCATCTGAATCTCAATCGGCTTGCCATTTCCGTACTTGATCGCGTTGGTGATCAGGTTGGTCATCACCTGCGAAATCCGCAGGGGATCAAAGACGCCTTTCAGCGGGGAGCCAGTGGCAGGGAAGTGAATTTGAATGCCTTGTCTGGACGCTTCTAGGGAGTTCTGTTCGATCACTTCGGACAGGAGGCGCCGGAGTTCACCGGGCCTTTTCTCGAGGAGAAGTTTTCCGAGCCGAACCTGGGTCAAGTCCATGAGTTGTTCGGAGAGGCGGCCCAGACGCCGGATCTGGCCGATGGATTGAGTCAGTATCGTCTCGATGTGTTCAGGGCTTCGGCTTTGTTCCCGAAATGCGCGCGCCGCCAGGTGCAGCTGGAGCTCCAAGATAGTGATCGGCGTTCGAAGTTCATGCGAGGCGATGGAGAGAAATTCTTCGCGCATTTTTACGGCATCTTCGGCCTTATGGTAGAGCCGTTCGTTCTCCGCCGCGAGGGCAGCGAGGCGGGCGGTGCGCTCTTCCACGCGCCGCTCAAGTTCCGAATAGGAGCGCTCGAGCGTTTTTCTCATTCCATCAACGGAGTCGGCAAGCTGTCCGATCTCGTCTTGGCTCCTAGATGTTACGGGGTCGGTGAGGTTGCCTGCGCCGATTCTCTGGGCCGCCTCGCGAAGGTTGCGAATCCCGCTACTGATGGATCTGGAAGTCAGAAAGGTCAGCGTGAGGCCAACCCCTTCGACCATCAGCACCAGCAAAAAGAGCGCGGACATGACGACCTTTTCCAGCCAACGGGAGCCTTCGCCCAGCGCTTCGGAGAATCGCTCTTCAACCGCGGTGAGCGCGCCGTTGAGCTCATCCAGACGGGCCAGAAGAGGGCGTAGGGAGGTTTGCCCGGCACCGCGCAGGACGGACTCCCGATACTGAAG